>JAIYAA010000414.1 GCA_027489295.1 Sphingomonadales bacterium
ATGCTCATCGACCATTCGCACCGCACGGTCGCGAAACTCAGGCGAAAGCTTGTTGCTCGTAGCGCTCATTACAGCTTCCACTCACCGATGGGAGCCTCCGGCAAACTCGGCGCGCTTCATTCAGCCCGTATTCCCATTGGAGCGCGGCCACGGCGCCCCACGTCTCGGCAAAGTGGGCACGCAGACAGGCGCTGAGCGCATTGACTGGGCCATATGCCGCCAGCCCTTTTTGCCTGACCTGCGATTGACGGGCGCAAAGTGGGTGGATTGCGCATCTTGGTACCGATGCGGATACATCACCGCCGCGGTCATTCTGATGTTGCAAACAGCAAGCGAGATGGGCTTGTGTTCGTCGTCTCTACCGACGCAAACAGTTTCAACGTAGTCGAACCGACGTTCACAAGGGGGAACACCGGGTCCACTGCGGCAACCCAAGACCTGGAACCCAAATGGGTCGCCGAAGGCCGGTTTGCTACCCGATTGCGAAACTGATCGGTACGATCGCCCATGCTTCGACCGCACGGTCCCCCAATTTGGCGGGACTGAAGCTCCAGCGTGCGACGGCATCCCGCGCCGCACGGTCCAGCGCTGGGGTCCCGCTGCTGCGCGCAATCTCGACCGCATCGACCCGCCCGTCCGCGCCGACCCGCAGCCGCAACACGACCGTGCCGTGTTGCCCCGCCTTGCGCGCCAGCGGCGGATAGGAGGGGGCTGGATTGCGCGACAACGCAAGATCTACGTCGATCGGTGTCACTGCGGGCGCAGGCGAGGTGAGCCCGGGTGCGGGCTTGCTATCCGCCGGGGTGGCAATGCTGGACGGTGAGGGCGGGCCGGCGGGGCCGCTTTGCGGTGGGCCTTCGGAAATCGCGAGGGTCGCAGGGGATGTGACTGGCGCGACCGGCGCGCTTGCCGTTTGCGGAATCGCGACGCTTGGCGGGTTCGGGAGCGGCTTTATTTCCGGTGGGTTGTCCCGCTCGAGTGGGAGCAACGTCACGACCGTCGGCGGGGCGTGGCGGTGCACCACGCCGGCGGGGGCAAGCAGCCCGAAGTACAACGCCGCGAGAATGGCGCCATAGACCAGGATCGTCACGGGCAAGGCCGGGCGGATGCGCGCGAACGCCGGTATCGACCAGGAATCGTGGCGGGGCACCGGCAGCGCGAATACTCGCCGGGTCGCGTCCGCATCTGCCGCCCCAACGCGGGAATACATGTTCATCAAACCAAACTCCGACGCGAGCGGGTTGCCGCCCTATGTTCGGACGCCTCCTGCCTCGCTGGCCTTACGCTGCGATGACGGTGCTCCAGCGGCGGTTCCCCGCCCTCGGCAGGGTGGGCGAAACTGCCGCTGGAAGACGAATGGCTCAAAATGCCACGTGTGCAGTGAGCATTGCCGAGCGCCGCTGGCCCAGCGTCGCGCGCAGGCTGTTGGCGCTGAGCGTCGCGATGTAATCCTTGTTGAACAGATTATACCCGTTCAGATTCAGCGCGACCTGCTTGGTCAACTGATACGAGAGGAAGCCGTCGGCGACCGCATATGCGGGGATCTTGGGCACCACCGATTTGGCAAGGTCGATCGACTGATTTACTTCGCGCAACTGGTCGCCGACATAGCGGGCGCCGCCCCCGAGCGTGAGCCGCGGGGTTACGGCATAGGTGGTCCACAGGGTCGCCGAGAGCTTCGGGCTCCAGCGCGTCGCGGCGCCTGCCGCGAGATCGCCGGTGGCCGCACCCTGCTTGATCTTCGCGTTGAGGGTCTGCAACCCTGCGGTAATCTGCCAGGACCGCGTCAGGCGCCCTACCGCGGTAAGTTCTATTCCGCTCACGGTGCGCTTGCCGAACTGGACATAGACGTTGCTTGCCGGATCGAGCTGGGCAAGCTCGTTCTTGCTGATCGTGTGATAATAAGCGCCGGTCAGCGCAAGCGCACCGCCCAGCAGATCCCACTTCACCCCGCCTTCGACATTGGTGACGGTCTGCGGATCAAGCTGCGCGTTGTTCGCCCCCTTGTTGGGCGTTTCCAAGGCGAAGCTGGCGCTTCCCGGCGGGGTCTGCGCGGTCGCATAGCTCAGGTAGAGGCTGCCGTTGGGCACGGGCTTGTAGACGAGCCCGGTGTTCCAGCTCTTCAACGTGCCGGTTTTTGCCAGATCCGCTCGGACCGGCGTGCCCTTTGTCGCGGCGATGCTGGTCGTCTCGGTGTGATAGCGATCAAGGCGCCCGCCCAGCGTCAGCAGCCAGTGCGTGCCCAGCTTCACCGTATCGAAGCCATAGACCGATGCTGTCCGCGTGTTGCCGTCGGTATAGCCGCCGGTCGATGCCGGCACGGGCAGCGCGATCGAGGGATTGGGCGCATACAGGCTGACCGATGGGATGACGGTTCCCGCCAGCGTCTTCGTCCCGCTGAACGGACGCTCGAACTCGCCATTATACTGCTGCTCGTACATCAGCTCGACGCCGACCGAAAGATCGTGGGTGAACGGGCCGGTCTCGACGCTGCCGGTGAGGTTCGTCTGGTTGGCGGCAATGCGGTTGCGCTGGTCGATGCGCTGGCGCTGGATCTGCGTGGTCCAGGTCGCCGGGTCGGCGCTAGGCGCGGCATAGGCGGTGTAGATCGATGTCATCACGCGATCGAGCGTGGTGCGTCCGTAGCGGAACGTGCTGTTGAGGAAGAACCCGCCGGCGAGATCATGTTCGAACCGTGCGGTCACCATCGCGGCGCGCGCATTGTCCCGGTCGTCCTTCGTGCCATAGAAGTTGCGCGGGTTGACGCGCGCGCCGCTGTTGAGCAGCGGGTTGGCGTTGTAGAAGCCCGGCAGGCCGATCGTCGGAATTCCGGCGTACGGCACGTTGTCCTGCCAGACATACTGCCCGAAAAGATAGGCGCGGGTACCCGTGCCGAGCCCGACTGCAAACGCGGCGGCAACGCCCTGTCCGCGGTTCTTGACCAGGCGGCTGCGTCCCTCCTGCGCGCTGTTCTGTTCCATCGCGTTGATGCGGATCGCGGCGGTGCCGCCGAGCGGCGCGTCGACGTCGGCTGACAGGCGCTGCCCTCCCACGGTGTTGATGCTCGCGGTGGCCGAGGTCATCGCCTTCAGCCTCGCCTGCTTGGACACCAGGTTGATATAGCCCGATTGCGCGCCGCGGCCGTTATCCGCGCCGCTGGGCCCCTTGGCGATTTCGATCTGTTCGATGTTGAACGTATCGCGCGTGATCGCCCCGAGATCGCGGATGCCGTCGAGGAAGATCGAGCTCTGGGCGCTGAAACCGCGCGTCGTGAAGGTGTCGCCGGCGGCGTTCGAATCCTTCTCCCCCTGCTGCAGGGTGATGCCGGGCGTATTGCGCAGTGCGTCCGTCAGCGAAAACGCGCCCTGCTGTTCGATCAGCGCGCGCTTCACCACGACGACTGTCTGCGGCGTATCCAGCAAGGCTTCGGTGCGCTTGGTCGACGACAGAATGTCGACTTTGTAATCGGCGCCGGCATCGGGGGCCGCCTGGACGGTCATGCCCTGCAGCGCCTTTTCGCGCGGGGGCGTCTTGTCCTTGGCCTGATTGGACGTGGTTTGATTCGACGCGGCCTGATTCGAAGTGGTCTGTGCCGCTGCCGGCATCGCGAGAGCGAGCGTTGCGGTCATGCATCCACCCAGGATGCACGCGGTTGATCGGCGATGTATCACTGCAAATCTGCCCTTTTGAAAGAATGAAGTCCACGTCTGGACGGTGGTCATTGCCACCCGTCTCTTTGGGTCAGTGGATCGGCGGGCTCCTGCAGCTTGTTGAACTGCAGGAGCATCTCGCCGTGCGACACCCCTCTAGGCTGACGATATTGCACAATGATGAAATTCTAAAATACACTGATTTTTATTTAAGCATGCTATTCTTGTATTTAGGTTTTATTTGCAGGTCATTGACAGGATACATGCAGGCGCCGTTCAGTATACGTCGCGGCGATAGCGCCCTTCAGCGATCAGCACTTCCATCGTGCCTTCCCCCAGGATGTCGCGCAGTACCGCATCGACTGCGGGGGCCATCCCGGCGAGACTGCCGCAGACATACAGGGCAGCCCCTTCGTCCACCCAGCGCCGGAGCTCGGCCGCCTCGCTTGCCACGCATTGCTGCACGTACCGACCGCACTCGGGATCGCGCGAAAAGGCACGGTCGACGCGCACCAGCGTGCCCCGCCGCTGCAAATCGCCGATCGTGTCCTCGCACAGCCGATCGACTGCCGACTGCCGCTCGCCATAGATCAGCCATACCGGAGCACCGCCCGTTTTTGCGCGGTGGCGCGCATGGGCGAGCAGCCCGGCCAGGCCGGTGCCGTTGCCGATCAGGATCAGCGGAACGGCGTCATCCTCCTGCGGTGCGAAACCAAGGTTCCGACGTACGCGCAAGCGCACCGTGTCCCCCACGGCCGCGACGTGCGTGAGATACCCCGATCCGATGCCATAGCCGCCATCTTCGGCCCTGCATTGCCGAACGATGAGCTCGATCGCGCCGGAGGAAGCGATCGAGGCAATCGAATATTCGCGGTACGGTAACGGACGTAGCGGCGTGTCGTCGGCACAAGCGACGGTGCCGATCGTCGGCAGGATGCTGTCGAGCAGGGCCGCGCGCCTGGAGTCGGTCGGCTGCTGGCCGGTCGCGGCGAGGAACCGTTCGACCCTCTCGGGGTCATGCCTGGGGAGCAACTCGGCAATGTCGCCCGGCCACCAAGCCGCGTCTACCGCCTGCGGGGCCAGCCGGATGCGGAACGCCGCGCCCCCCAGGCTACCGGGATTGAGCAGTTCGCGCGACACAAGGGTCCACGCGTCATAGTCCGTGCGCGCCCACCGGGATGGCACGCTGCACGCGCCGAGCGGCAATAATTGCTGCTGCCAGCGCTGCTTGGCCGCTTCGTCCTCCCCGTCCATTTCGACCACGTCGAACATGCGGCTCGCGCCGCTATTGCATAGCCATTGGTCGAGCCGGCGCCCGAACGCGCAGAAATCGGGATATTCCCGGTCGCCAAGCGCGAGCACGGCATAATCAAGCGTGGCGAGTTGCGCCGGGGCCGCCATCGTCCGTCGTGCGAAGGCGCGCGCCATGTCGGGTGCTTCACCCTCGCCATAGGTGCTGACCACGAATAATGCCCGTTCGGCATTCGCCAGCTCGGCCGCGTCCAGCGTGGCGAGTGGGCGGACGCGGGCGGAATCGAACGCCGCCGCGGTCAGCCGCGCGAGGCGCTCAGCGTTGCCGGTCTGCCCGGCATAGGCGATCAGGATGGCGCCCGCGTCCCCCTCGGCAGGTGCAGGGATCGCCGCCAGCGCCTTCTTGCGCCGCCGCCGCCCGAGATACAGCAGGAGCCCGGTAACGGTGAACAACGGCATCATCGCGCTACTGAACATCATCGCGACACGACCCGTCGTGCCGAAGAACGAACCATCGTGGATCGGCAGCACCGAAGTCACGATGACGACGCCCAGCGGGCGATCGACATAGCGATCAACGCTCTGCAGCGCGCCGGTACCCTGGTCGAACCGCCAGTCGTCGGTCATCTTGGCGTAGCGCGCGCCCTGCGGCAGCAGCAGGAACCGGATCGGGCCACCTTCCTTGGGCAGCGTGATCGTCAGTCGGTCCCAGGCAGGCGGCGTGGCCTTCTCGAACGCCCCCCACGCGGCGGCGAGCGCGGCGGGGCCGCCATAGTCCGGGCCACCCTTGGGCTGCTTGGGGGCCTTGGCCTCGCCGGTCAGGACGTAGCGCACGGTCTGCTTGTACCAGTCGTACGACCACCACAGGCCGGTGAGCGAACTCAGCAGATAGAAGGCGATCAGCCACGTGCCGATCGTCGCGTGGAGTGCCCGGTACAGATTGCGCCCGCGCTTGGACGTATCGAGCACGAACCAAGATCGCCAGTCGAGTGGACGCTTCGGCCATCGCAAATACAGGCCGGATAGCGCGAAGAACAGCAGCGATAGTGCGGCAATGCCGGTAAGTTGCTCGCCAAACGTGTTCTTGCCACGCAGGACGAGGCGCCGATGCAGCGTCTCGGCGCCTTTGAAGAAGTCTTCGCCGGTCGCGCTGCCGAGCAGGTGGCCGTCATAGGGATCGAGATAGCTGCCCTTCACGCCCTTGGCGAATTTGGCATAGGGTGCACGTGTCGGGTCGCGCTCGATCACCAGCGTGGTCACGGGGGCGCCACTCGCGGCCGCGGCCGCTGCGGCAAGCGGTACGGGCGCAAGTCGGGGCGCTGGGCGTGGCGTGAGAGTGACCACGCCAGGACTGAGCGCGGCGACGATCTCGTCCTCGAACGACATCATGGCACCGGTCACGCCCATCAGCGCCAGGAGCAACCCGGCGCTGATGCCGAGGAACCAGTGGATTTGAAAAAGGACGCGGCGGGTCATGCGGATGGCTCCCGCGAGTCAGGGCGACAGAAAGGCACGGGCAAAGCTCCGGTAGCAAACGATGGTAGGAAAGGATGAAGGTTACAGGGTCACGCGGCCGTGCAGACCGCCGCCCGGGGCATCGCCCAGCGTCACGGTGCCGCCGTAGAGACCGGCAATATCGCGGGCGATCGCAAGACCGAGCCCCCGCCCGGCCTTGCTCTCGTCGAGCCGCCGGCCGACGTCGAACACGGCATCGCGCAGCGCCGGCGCAATTCCCGGCCCATCGTCGATCACATCGATCGCGACCTGCGCGCCCACCGGTGCGGCGTGGATGCGGATGCTGGTCGCCGCCCATTTGCAGGCATTGTCGATGAGGTTCGACAGGATCTCCGAAAGGTCGGCCGGATCACAATCGACCTCCAGCATTTCGGGGACGTCGACGACGATATCGAGGTGGCGCGTTGCGGGCATCCGCCGCATCGCCGCGACGATCCCGTCGATCAATGGCACAAGCGCCGCCACGGTGCCGGCCGATCGCGCGCCGGCGGCGCTCGCACGCGACATACGATAGTCGATATGTCGTTGCATCCGCGCACATTCTGCCAGAATGAATGCAGCGGCAGTCTCATTCCCGCCGCGCGCAAGCACCTCTGCCTCGTCGGTGACGAGCGCGAGCGGCGTGCGCAGGCCATGCGCCAGGTTGCCGGCCTCCACCCGCGCGCGCTGGACCAACGCGGTCTGCGCGTCGATCAATGCGTTCATCCGGTCGACCAGCGCTCGGAATTCGGTCGGGACGCTGTCGGGCAGGCGCGCGATGTGCCCGCATCGCAACTCCTCGACCGCATCACCGATCCGCGCGACCGGCCGCAGGCCGTAGAAGATCTGGAGCATCGCGCCTGCAACCATCAAAAGCGCGAACACCAGCAGCGCCAGCGTCAGCGTGCGATCGAAATTCTCAAGCTGGCGCGCCAGCACGCGCCGCTCCCCGGCGATCGCCAGGCGCAGCGGCGGCCCGTTCGCGACCGGAAGGATCAGGCCATATTCCATCACGATACCGCCCGGCCCCGCGGTCCAGTCACCCTCTCGGCGCGTGGCTTTGGCAAACTGTCCGCTCAACCGGCGTGTCCCTAGGGTTGCAGACGATATCCTGCCGAAACCGGGCCGTTCGATCTGCCAGTACAGACCGGACTTGGCTTTGCCAAAACGCGGGTCCGCCATCGGATGCCGCAGCACGGGCATGCCACGCGCATCGACATCCGCGAGCGCGACCAGTTCGACCATGTGCGCGCGCAGATCATGGCGAAACTGGTGGGTCAGCGTCGCGCTGTAAAACTGCGAGATCGCCACGCCCAGGATCACCGTCGCGAGGCCGACCCACAACAAGGCGGCCAGCAGCAGGCGGACGCGGAGGCTGGCAAGATTGAATGCCATCACGTCTGCAATCGATACCCAAGCCCGCGCACCGTCTGTATCCGTTCGCGGCCGAGCTTGCGGCGTAATCGACCGACGTGCACCTCGATCGTGTTCGAATCTCGGTCCCTGCTGAGCGGGTAGAGATGGTCGAGGATGGTCGCCTGCGGCAGCGTCCGTCCGCGCTGGTAGAAGAACAGCGCCAGCAGCCGATATTCGGTCGCCGTGAGGACCACGGGCTTGCCGGCGACATAGGCTTGGCGTTCGACCGGATCGAGCACCACGTCGCCCGAGGTGAGCCGCGGACTCGCCTGGCCCAGGCTCCGGCGGGCGAGTGCCTGCAGCCGCGCCACCAGTTCCTCGGTCATCACCGGCTTGACGATGAAATCATCCGCGCCGGCATTCAGTCCTTCCACCTTTTCCTGCCAGCTGCTGCGCGCCGTCAGGATCAGGATCGGCGCGACGACGCCCCGCGCGCGTATGGATCGGATGAAGTCGATCCCGCTCATGCCCGGCAGGCCGAGGTCGACAATGATGACGTTGAACCCTTCGCTGGCAAAGGGCTCGGCCTCCTCGGCCGTTGCCAGGTGTTCACACGTCATGCCGTGGCGCTCGAGGTTGGCGACCATCCGCGCTGCCAACGCGCGCTCGTCCTCGACAATCAGAATTCGCATGGATCAGCCCGCCTCATGCTCTGTGCTGTACCGCATAAAGCTGCAATTTACCTGACAGCGGGGAAACCGGGGAGACGACTGGCTCCCCAGTGTCTGGCCATCGCTTGCGCGTCCTTGGGGCGCCCCCGCGCAGGCGAGGGTGTCGCCATCGATACTGTGCGCCAGAGGGTCACCTTCATGAAACGAGCAGCCTGCCAATCGCAATTCAGTGTTCCACTCGCCATGAAATCGCGAGATCCCACGTTCGTTGAGCTCCACGGTTAGATCGCTGCCAACCTGACAGCTGACCCTTCCGTCGATCGCCTCGCAGGGCGCGCCGGGAAGACGCCACGAACCTTCGCGCGCCTACGCGACGAAGGTCGGACGCACGCCGGCGAAACAGTCGACCTGATGCGCCTCGAGGCTGCGAGTAGAGCTTTGGAGCTGACCGACTTGCCGCTCAAGAACGTCGCCGTACAATCAGGCTACGGTGATGAGCGG
>JAIYAA010000022.1 GCA_027489295.1 Sphingomonadales bacterium
CGTCTCGTCACCGAACTGGACGGCGAGATCATCGAGCGCATCGATCCGCATGTCGGCCTGCTCCACCGCGGCACCGAGAAGCTGATCGAGTACAAGACCTACACCCAGGCGCTGCCGTACTTCGATCGCTTCGATTACTGCTCGCCGCTGGCGATGGAGCACAGCTATGTGCTCGCGGTCGAAAAGCTGCTCGATCTCGAGGTGCCGTTGCGCGGCCAGTATCTGCGCGTGCTGTTCGCCGAGCTGACCCGCATCTGCAACCACATGCTGAACCTCGGCAGCCACGTGATGGACGTCGGCGCGATGACGCCGAACCTGTGGATGTTCGAGGTTCGCGAGGACTGCCTGAACTTCTTCGAGCGGGCTTCGGGTGCGCGCATGCACTCGAACTATTACCGCGTCGGTGGCGTTCGGCAGGACGTCCCGGTCAAGCTGCTGAACGATATCGCGGAATGGCTCGACACGCGCCTGCCGCGGCTGTTCGGCGACGCGATCAGCCTGGTCGCCGAGAACCGCATCTTCAAGCAGCGCAACGTCGATATCGCGACGGTGAGCCGTGAGGACGCGATCAAGTGGGGCTTCTCCGGCCCGATGATCCGCGCCGCCGGTATCCCTTGGGATATCCGCCGTTCGCAGCCGTACGACGTGTACGACCGCGTCGACTTCGAGATTCCCGTCGGCACCCGTGGCGATTGCTATGATCGCTTCATGGTCCGCGTCGAGGAAGTCTATCAGTCGGCCCGCATCATCAAGCAGTGCATCCAGGACATGCCGGAAGGCCCGGTCCTGACGCTCGACCGCAAGGTCGGCGCGCCGAAGCGCGGCGAGATGAAGCAGTCGATGGAAGCGCTGATCCATCACTTCAAGCTTTTCACCGAAGGCTATCACGTGCCGGCTGGCGAAGTGTATGTCGCAACCGAAAGCCCCAAGGGTGAGTTCGGCGTGTACCTGGTCTCGGACGGCACCAACAAGCCGTATCGCTGCAAGGTGCGCCCGACCGCGTTCAGCCACCTCCAGGCGATGGACTTCATGTCCAAGGGCCACATGCTCGCCGACATTACCGCCATTCTCGGCGCGATGGATATCGTGTTCGGGGAGTGTGACCGGTGAGCGACGCTCGTATCGCCACCACGCATGCGATGATTGCGCGCTACAACGCGCAGGATGCCGACGGCTATGTCGAACTGATGACCAACGGCGCCTGCGAGGCGACCTATCGCGGCGCCGTGCTGCGCGAGGGCCGCGAAGGCGTGCGTTCGGGCCTCAAGGCGATGTTCGCCGAGTTTCCGCACAACCGCGCCGACATCCTGTCCTCCTATGCGCTCGGCGAGACCGTCGTGCTGCACGAGAAGGTGTCGCGCTCGCCCGAGGCTGAGCCCTTCGAGGTGATGTCCATTTATACGTTCTCCGACGACAAGGTCGATCGGGTGGAGTTTATCCGCTGATGGCTGACGCACCCCAACTCCCCGACGAAGCGGAAGTCCGCGCGCGCTGGGGCAATTTTGCCTGGACGCCGGCCAATGCCGAGAAGGCGCGCGAGATCATGGCGCGCTATCCGGCGGGTCGCCAGATGTCGTGCACGATCCCCTATCTCGATCTGGCGCAGCGCCAGGTGGGTGCGGAGACGAACACCCAGGGTTGGCTGCCGGTTCCGGTGATCGAGTTCGTCGCGCGCCAGCTCGACCTGCCCTATATCCGCGTGTTCGAGGTCGCGACCTTCTACACCATGTTCAACCTGGTGCCGGTCGGCCGCTACCATGTGCAGGTCTGCGGCACGACGCCGTGCATGCTGCGCGGGAGCGACGACGTGATGGCCGCGTGCAAGTCGCGCGGGCTGAAGAAGGGCCACACCACCGCGGACGGGCTGTTCACGCTCACCGAGGTCGAGTGCATGGGGAATTGCTCGTCGGCGCCGATGGTGCAGATCAACGACGACAATTTCGAGGATCTCGATTTCGATCGTACGCTGGCGATCCTCGACGCGCTGGCCAAGGGCGAAAGCCCCAAGACCGGCACGCAGGAGCCGGGTCGCCACACGGTCGAGCCGCTGGGCGGGCCGACGTCGCTCACCGCGATGGTGGGCGAGAACCACGACTATCGGGGCGAATGGTGATGCGCGGCAACAGCCTCATCGTCACCATCCTGGCGATCATCGGCGGTATCGTCGTGCTCGGCTGGGTGCTCAAGCTTGCATTCAATTTGATCGGGACGCTCGTCCTGATCGGTCTGGCCGTCGTCTTCTATCTGTTCGTACAGAAGCTGGTCGGGAAGGGACGCTAAGGTGCTTCAGGACAAGGACCGCATCTTCACCAATCTCTACGGCTATCAGTCGTGGCACCTCGATGCCGCGCGGGCGCGTGGGGCGTGGGACAACACCAAGGCGCTGCTGGAGCTGGGCCAAGATACGATCATCGATCGCATCAAGGCGTCGGGCCTGCGTGGCCGCGGCGGCGCCGGCTTCCCGACGGGCATGAAGTGGAGCTTCATGCCGAAGAACCCGACGCCCGAGCGTCCGAGCTTCCTCGTCATCAATGCCGACGAGTCCGAGCCGGGCTCGTGCAAGGACCGCGAGATCATTCGCCACGATCCGCATCTGCTGATCGAAGGCGCGTTGGTAGCGGGCTTCGCGATGCGCGCGCGTGCGGCGTATATCTACATCCGCGGCGAATATATCCGCGAGGCCGAAACGCTGTTCGCCGCCGTCGCCGAGGCCTATGCCGCCGGCCTGATCGGCAAGAACGCCTGCGGCTCGGGCTATGACTTCGACGTCTTCGTCCATCGCGGCGCCGGCGCGTATATCTGCGGCGAAGAGACCGCGATGATCGAGAGCCTGGAAGGCAAGAAGGGCCAGCCCCGCCTCAAGCCGCCGTTCCCGGCGGGTGCGGGCCTGTATGGCTGCCCGACCACGGTCAACAACGTCGAGTCGATCGCGGTTGCGCCGACGATCCTGCGTCGTAGCCCCGAATGGTTCGCCAGCTTCGGCCGCGAGAACAACAAGGGCACCAAGCTCTTCCAGATCAGCGGCCATGTCGAAAAGCCGTGCGTCGTCGAAGAGGCGATGAGCATCACCTTCCGCGAGCTGATCGAAAAGCATTGCGGCGGCATTCGCGGCGGCTGGGACAATCTGCTGGCGGTGATCCCCGGTGGTTCGTCGGTGCCGCTGGTGCCGGCCGCCGAGATCATGGACGTGCCGATGGACTTCGACGGCCTCAAGGCAGTCGGCTCCGGCCTCGGCACCGCGGCCGTGATCGTGATGGACAAGTCGACCGACATCGTTCGCGCGATCAGCCGTCTCTCCTACTTCTACAAGCATGAGAGCTGCGGCCAGTGCACGCCGTGCCGCGAAGGCACCGGCTGGATGTGGCGCGTGATGGAGCGGATGCGCACCGGCGACGCCGACATCAGCGAGATCGACACGCTGCACCAGGTGACCAAGCAGGTCGAAGGCCACACTATCTGCGCGCTCGGCGACGCAGCCGCGTGGCCGATCCAGGGCCTGATCAAGCATTTCCGCCCGGAAATGGAGCGCCGTATCAACGAGCGCCGTTCGGGCGGCCTTGAAACCATGCAAGAGGCGGCAGAGTAATGCCCAAGCTCAAGGTTGACGGAATCGAAGTCGAGGTGCCGCAGGGCGCCACCGTGCTCCAGGCCTGCGAGGCCGCGGGCAAGGAGATTCCGCGTTTCTGCTATCATGAACGGCTGAGCATCGCCGGCAATTGCCGCATGTGCCTGGTCGAAGTGAAGCCCGGGCCCCCCAAGCCGCAGGCCAGCTGCGCGCTGCCGGCCGCCGAGGGCCAAGAAATCCGCACTGACAGCGCGATGGTGAAGGCCGCGCGCGAAGGCGTGATGGAATTCCTGTTGATCAACCACCCGCTCGATTGCCCGATCTGCGATCAGGGCGGCGAGTGCGATCTGCAGGACCAGTCGGTCGCCTATGGCCGCGGCAGCTCGCGCTACACCGAGAACAAGCGCGCGGTCACCGAAAAGTATATGGGCCCCATCATCAAGACGGTGATGACCCGCTGCATTCAGTGCACCCGCTGCGTCCGCTTCGGCGAGGAAGTGGCCGGCGTGGAAGATATCGGCGCAATCTATCGCGGCGAGAACATGCAGATCACGACCTATCTCGAAAAGGCGTTCAAGAGCGAGCTTTCGGGCAATGTCGCGGACCTGTGCCCGGTCGGCGCGCTGACCCACAAGCCGGTCGCGTTCGAATATCGCCCCTGGGAGCTCAAGCGGAACCTGTCGATCGACGTGATGGACGCGGTCGGCACCAACATCCGCCTCGACAGCCGCGGCCGTCAGGTGATGCGCGTCCTGCCGCGCATCAACGAGGACGTGAACGAGGAGTGGGCGCACGACAAGACCCGCTACCATGTCGACGCGCTGGTCCGCCGCCGTCTCGACCGTCCGTTCGTCCGCAAGGACGGCAAGCTGGTCCCGGCGACGTGGGAAGAGGCGTTCGACGCCGTGGCAGCGGTGGCCGCCAATGCCGGCTCGAGCGTCGCGGCGATTGCCGGCGACCTGCTCGATGCCGAGACCATGTACGCCGCCAAGGCGCTGGTGAAGGCGTTCGGCTCGGACCTGCTCGAAGGCCGCCAGACCGGCATGGCGTATGACACGTCGAGCCTGTCGGCGGTGGCGTTCAACACCACCATCGCGGCGCTCGAAGACGCCGATGCGATCCTGCTGGTCGGCACCAATCTGCGCTGGGAAGCGCCGCTGGTGAACACCCGCGTGCGCAAGGCGATCAAGCGCGGCGCCAAGGTGTTCGCGATCGGCCCGCAGGTCGACCTGACCTACAAGGTCGAGTGGCTGGGCGATGATCTGGGGCTGCTCAACAGCCTGCCGGAGAACCTCGCCCAGGCGATCGACAATGCCAAGAAGCCGGCGCTGATCCTCGGTCCGGGCGCGCTCAAGAACGGCCATGGTGCAGCACTTGCGATCGCCGGTGCGTTCCAGCGCGCCGCGACCGAAACCGAAGCAGCGTGGAACGGCTTCAACGTCGTCCATACCGCGGCGGCGCGGATGGCCGGCCTGATGC
The DNA here is from genome assembly GCA_027489295.1 of Sphingomonadales bacterium. The sequence continues at coordinate 5,045 of JAIYAA010000022.1, forward strand.
TCGGCTATGCGCAGAAGGGCGGCATTGCCGACATCGTCGCGGCATCGCCGAAGCTGGCGTTCTTCCTCGGCGCCGACGAAGTCGACTTCTCGAAGTTCGCAACGAGCTTCAAGGTCTATGTCGGCCATCATGGCGACCAGGGCGCGCATCATGCCGATGTGATCCTGCCGGGCGCCACCTATGCCGAGAAGCCGGGCACCTATGTGAACCTCGAAGGCCGCGTGCAGCGCGCCGAGCGTGCGGTGTTCGCACCGGGCGAAGCGCGCGAGGACTGGACGATCCTGCGTGCGCTCTCGGAAAAGCTCGGCCGCACGCTGCCGTTCGACAGCTTCGACGAACTCCGCGCCGCGATGGCGAGCGAGGTCCCGGCGCTTGGCCAGGAAGGTCTGGCCGAATTCGCGTGGAACCCGCCCTCGCTGGCTAGCCAGGCGTCGGGTCCGGTGACCTATCCGGTTGCCGACTTCTATCTCACCAACGCCATCTGCCGTGCGTCGCCGACGATGCAGCGCTGCTCGGCCGAACTGCTCCATGGCGAAGACTTCGCAGAGGCCGCAGAATGACCTCCTGGTTCACTTATCTCGGCCTGCCGTTTGGGCTGGCCTGGACCGTCGCCACGGTCATCGACATCCTGGTGATCGCGCTGCCGGTGATGTTGGCCGTTGCCATGATCATCTATGCCGATCGCAAGATCTGGGCGGCGATGGCACTGCGCCGCGGCCCGAACGTCGTCGGCCCGCTCGGCCTGCTCCAGTCGTTCGCCGACGGCCTGAAGGTGTTCCTGCAGGAAACCATCATCCCGTCGGGTGCGAACAAGGGCCTGTTCCTGCTCGCACCGATCATCACCTTCACGGTCGCGCTGATCGTGTGGGCGGTGGTGCCGTTCCAGGCGGGTGTCGCCCTGTCGAACATCAATGTCGGACTGCTCTACGTGCTCGCGGCCTCGTCGCTCGGCGTGTACGGCATCATCCTCGCCGGTTGGGCGTCGAACTCAAAATATCCGTTCTACTCTGCAATCCGCGCCGCCGCGCAGATGGTGAGTTACGAAGTCTCGATCGGCTTCGTCATCATCTCGGTGGTGCTGTGGGCCGGTAGCTTCAATCTCGGCAGCATCGTCGAGGCGCAGAAGGGCTATTACGGCTTTGTCAACGGCAACTTCATCAACCCGCTGCTGTTCCCGATGGCGATCGTGTTCTTCATCTCGTCGCTCGCCGAGACGCAGCGCGCGCCGTTCGACCTTACCGAAGCGGAATCGGAACTCGTCGCGGGCTATCAGACCGAATATTCGTCGATGGCCTTTGCGCTCTACTGGCTCGGCGAATATGCCAACGTCATCCTGATGTGCGCGCTCAACGCGACGCTGTTCTGGGGTGGCTATCTGCCGCCGTTCGACTGGGCGCCGCTGTACATGGTGCCTGGTATCCTGTGGCTGTTCGCGAAGATGCTGTTCTTCTTCTTCTGCTTCAGCTGGGTGAAGGCCACCGTCCCGCGCTATCGCTATGATCAGCTGATGCGCTTGGGCTGGAAGATCTTCCTGCCGCTGTCGCTTCTCTTCGTCTTCCTCGTTTCCGGGTTTCTCATGCTGACCCGGGTTGGAGTGCCCGCATGAGCGTCGGAAGTTTCATTCGCACCTGGACTCTTTGGGAGTTCGTGAAGGCGCATGCCCTGACCTTGAAGTATTTCTTCAAGCCCAAGGCGACGATCAACTATCCGTACGAGAAGAACCCGATCTCGCCCCGCTTCCGCGGCGAGCATGCGCTGCGCCGCTATCCCAACGGCGAAGAGCGCTGCATCGCGTGCAAGCTGTGCGAGGCGGTGTGCCCGGCGCTGGCGATCACGATCGAGGCCGAGCCGCGCGACGACGGCAGCCGCCGTACGACGCGCTACGACATCGACATGACCAAGTGCATTTACTGCGGGCTGTGCCAGGAAGCGTGCCCGGTCGACGCGATCGTCGAAGGGCCAAATTTCGAATTTTCGACCGAGACGCGTGAAGAGCTGATTTATCAGAAGGATAAGCTGCTCGCGAACGGCGACCGCTGGGAACGCGCCATCGCGGCGAACCTTGCCGCCGACGCGCCGTACCGTTAAGCGCCGCACCACTCAAAGGGGCCATCCGATTCCGTGATCCAGCTTCTCGCCTTTTACCTGTTCGCGATCATCGTGTGCGTCTCCGGCGCTTTCACGATCCTTTCGCGTAACCCGGTACATTCCGTCCTCTGGCTCATCCTGGCGTTCTTCAACGCCGCGGGCCTGATGGTGCTCGTGGGCGCCGAATTCATCGCCATGCTGCTGGTGATCGTCTATGTCGGCGCGGTCGCCGTGCTCTTCCTGTTCGTGGTGATGATGCTCGACATCGACTTCGCCGAGCTGCGCGCGGGCGTCATGAAGTACGCCGCCGTCGGGGCGCTGCTCGCCATCGCGCTGGTCGCCGAGATCATCGTCGCGGTAGGTGCCTGGAGCGCCGGCAAGCTGTCGCTCGGCCGTCGCCTCGCGCCGGTGCAGGACGGCGTGCCGAACATCGAAGCGATCGGCCAGTTGCTCTACACGCGCTACCTGTTCGTGTTTGAAGGCGCCGGCCTGGTGCTGCTCGTCGCGATGATCGGTGCGATCGTGCTGACCTATCGCAAGCGCAGCGACGTGCGGCCGCAGAACATCGCGCGCCAGAACGCGCGCCGCGCCAAGGACGCCACCCGTAACATGAACCCGGCGGTCGGGCAGGGGATGGAGCTGTGATCTCGCTAACCCATTATCTGGTCGTCTCGGCCATCCTGTTCACCATGGGGGTGCTCGGCATCTTCATGAACCGGAAGAACCTGATCGTCATCCTGATGGCGATCGAGCTCATCCTGCTCAGTGTGAACCTCAATTTCGTCGCCTTCTCGTCGTTCCTCGGCGACCTGGTGGGCCAGGTGTTCGCGATGTTCGTGCTGACAGTCGCGGCCGGTGAGGCCGCGATCGGCCTCGCGATCCTGGTCATCTATTTCCGCGGTCGCGGCACGATTTCGGTCGACGACGTCAATCGGATGAAGGGCTGATGTCGTCCATTCTGATCATCGTATTCCTGCCGCTCCTCGCGGCAGCCGTTGCGGGGCTCGTGAACAA
>JAIYAA010000068.1 GCA_027489295.1 Sphingomonadales bacterium
CAGGCTCTGCGCCTCACCGCGGCTGGTGCCGAACACATAATGATCGGGCCGCACCAGCACCGCATCGACCTGGTGCCGATCGAGCCACCCGAGCACCGCGCCGCCATCGTCTAGCGTCGCGGCATCGACGCGCGTCACGCCCCGCGAACCGACAATCCCGGCATGGCGCGCGAACAGCCGCCAGCCCTGGCCGGTTACCGCGTCGAGCAGCTGCCCTTGCACCCGCGACTGGACAAACCTTTCGCCGGCGCCCGGCGTGTCGCCCAGCACCACGCCGGTGGCGATCGGCGGAATCAGCTCGGCTGCCGTCTGGGTCCGCCCCGGCGTGGCGGCGGCGCGCAGGCGCGCATCGCGGGCCGCCGCGACTTGCGGGTCGAGCTCGCAGATATAGCGCCCCGCCGCCACCGCCGCGCCGATCACCGCGCGGACATGCGGGTCGCGCTCGGACTGATAGGTGTCGAGCAGCGCCGCGGACGCACCGTCGCGCGCGATCGCCGCCATCTTCCAGGCGAGGTTCGCCACGTCGCGCAGGCCGTGGCACATGCCTTGGCCGAAAAAGGGCGGCGTCTGGTGCGCGGCGTCGCCGGCCAGGAACACGCGCCCGACCTGCCATCGCTCGGCGACGAGACCGTGGAAGCGATAGGTGGAAGCGCGCACGATGCGGTGCGGCACGCCGTCCAGCCAGGCGCCGACCAACGCCGATACCGTTTCCGGCGCCATCATCGCCTGATCCTCCTCGCCGGGCAGCAGCATGAATTCCCAGCGGCGATGGTTGCCGCGCCCCGGCACCACCGTCGCCGGTCGCTTGGGGTCGCACATCATTACCGACAGGCGCTGCAGATCCGCGCCCTCGGGCACGCCCGCGACCGGCGGGAACGTCACCGGCCCATCGACTTCCGCATCGACGACCAGCCAGGGCTCTTCGAAATCGAGATCGTCGAGCGCAACACCCAGCGCCTTGCGCACGGCGCTGCGCGCACCGTCGCAGCCAATCGCCCAGCGCGCGGTAACCGCCTGCTCCGCCCCTTCCGCCGTGTACCGGACGGTGACGCTTTCGGCGTCCTGCGCGAGCCCGGTGACGCTGGCACCAAGCCGCAGCTGCACCTGCGCGCAGCCGGCAAAGCCCTGCCGCAGATGCGCCTCCAGCTCGGGCTGATAGAAGAAATAGTCGTTGGCCCAGCCGAACGGCCGCGGCGCGCCGACCGTGCCCATATAGCGGATCACGCCGCCATCGGCGCCGACATGGAGATGCCCGTCGGTCTCGTGCATGTCCGGCAGAACGCGATCGATCACGCCCGCGCTCTGGAACAGCCGCAGCATCTCGTGGTCGAGGTGCACCGCACGCGGCAGCGGATGGAGCACCGTCTCGCGCTCCAGCACCATCACCGACAGGCCGTTCCGCGCCAGGAGATTGGCCGCAAGCGCCCCCACCGGGCCGCACCCGATGATCACCACATCCGTCTGCATGTTCTTAGACCGTCTCGGCTTCCGCGGGCGCCTTGTGGAGCGCGCCGCCCTTCATGATCATTCGCAGCCGGTTGCTGTCCTGCAGGATCCGCACATCCTCGGTCGGATCGCCGTCGACGAGCAGCAGGTCGGCGAGGTAGCCGGGCCGCACCAGCCCGACGTCCAGCCCCATCAGCTCCCCGCCATATTGGGTCGCGGCGCGCAGCGCCTCGGCGGGGGTGAAGCCGAAATGGGTGACGAAATGCTCGAGGTCGCGGGCGTTGCGGCCATGCGGGTTGAACGGGAAGCCATAGTCGCCGCCGATCAGCACGCGCACGCCGCGAGCATGGAGCACCGGCACCAGCACCGCCTCCAGCCGCATCCGCTCCGCCGCGCTCGCCTTCATCGCCGACATGTCGACATGCGGGGGCGGATTGGCCTCGAGCGCCGCGACCGACACGCCTGGGCCCGGCGCGTAGAATACGCGGTCCTTGGCCGCTGCGAGGGCCTCGACGCCGGCCTCGTCGGCATAGGAACAATGGTAGAGGATCCGCGCACCGGCGCTCAGCCCCAACTGGATCGCGCGGGTGGAATAGGTGTGGCAGGCGATCCACAGCCCGGCCGCCCGTGCCGCTTCGCCGGCCGCCGCCATTTCCTCGTCGGTGTAGAGAATGTCCTGCGCCGTCCCCGGCTTGAGCGCATCCTCGCCCGACACGATCAGCTTGATCGAGCGGACGCCTTCGGCGGCGCAATAGTCGACAAAACCGCGAATGGCGTCCGGACCGCCACCGTTGAAGACATCGCCGGTCTCGACCCCCTCGTCGCCCTCGGGGCTGCGCTCGAGCGTGGAGGGGATCAGCCGGGGACCGGCCGTCTCGCCGCGCTCGATCGCGCCGGCAAGCTCGGGCTCGATATGGTCGCCTAGCGCGCCCGCCGAATAGAGGCTGGTAAAGCCGTGATCGAGCAGCACCCGCGCGTTGCGCCAGGCGGCGATCTTGAGCTCTTCGGGCGGCAGAAGGAACTGGTGGTAGATCTTCTCGACCGAGGAACCCCAGGTGAGATGCGTGTGTGCGTCGACCATGCCGGGCATCAGCGTCATGCCGCCCGCTTCGATCACCCGGTCCGCGGCTGCCCCGGCGTCGGCGCCCCCTTCCAGCAGCTGCTCGATCCGGTCGCCCTGGATGAGGACCGCGCCATCGAACCTCGGCCGTCCGGTCCCATCGAAAATCCGCGCATTGCGGATCAGCGTACGCATCAGAACCTCTCCTGTCCTCTTATGCGCAGATCATGCGGGAACCCTTCGCACGAGTAAAATAATGGTTTCGTCTATATCCAAAGCTTGAGACTATGGTTGGAGCGCAGCAAGCAAGCCAGCAGCCAGCGGAGAATGGGGTCGGTGCGCCATCATGCGCACGCCGATGCTGCGCTCAAACCGTGCCTCCTCGATCGTGATCGCGCGCAGCACGCCGACCGACAGCTCGGCCGCGGCGACCTGCCTGGGCAGCACGGTCACCCGGCTGGTCGTGCGCACCACGGCCTTGGTGAGGAGCAGGGAATCGCATCGGATCGCGTCGCGCGGTTCCGGTATTTCCGCCGCGACGAACAGCGCCGAAACCTGTCGCCGGAACGCGCCCTGCGCCTCGGGCAGCACCCAGGGCAGCTCGGCGATCCTGCGCAGCGAGACGCTGCTCGGCAGGGACTTGTGCCGACGCCCGACAATCAGCGCGAAGGGATCGCGGGCCAGGGTGATTTCCTGGACATCGCTGGGTGGCACCTCGATCTCGGTGGTGACGAAGGCGAGTTCGATCGCCCCCTTGCGCAGCATCTCGGTCAGTTCGTGATCGGGCCGTTCGACCACATTGAGCGCGAACGCCCCGAAGCGCCGCTCAAGCTGTTCGACCGCAGGCGGCAACAGGCTGACCAACGCGCCCGGCGTGCCACCGACGCGCAGGGGGCCTGCAATGCCCTGGCGAACCGCGTCGAGGTCCTTCAGCGCGCCGTCGAGCAACGCCTCCATCGCGGCAGCACGCCGCTGTAAGGCGAGACCTTGCCCGGTGAGCACGATGCCGCCGCGCCCGCGGTCGAACAGGCGTGCGCCGATCCTGTGCTCCAGCTGCGCGATCGTTGCCGACACCGATGGCTGCGAGATGTTGAGCGATCGGGCTGCCGCACTGATCGATCCTTCGCGGCAGACGGCCCCGAACGTCATCAGCGCACGCGGATCGATCGGAAGTACCATAGGACGAAGCTATAGAACGCACGGAAATTCGCAAGCAGTGGCCAGGAATGCCCTTTGACCACCGCGATCCGCCGCGACACGACGTCTTTTGATTGGTGCCACCCAGCAAGATGCCCCAGGCAAGCAGGCAGCTTGCGGCCGAAATTCGGCGCGTTCGCCCCTGCGTCTGTGCGCCGGTCCGCCTACGCCTCCGCTCGTCATCACTGGAGATCATCGCAGAAAAATGCCCATTCCGTCGCTCGAATCGTCGCCTCAAATATTGAATCTGTTGGAAAAACAGTGCTTTGAACGACGCCCTGGCAACGTTTGACAAAATACTTCATTTTGCATTAATTGGTCCGACCAACAGGTCGAGCCACTACGTCACCGTTCAACCGAAGCGGGAAGTGGGTCCACATCAATGCAGGAAAAACCTGCGATCGGAGAGGGGATCACCATGAAAGTTGCCGTCCATTTTTCGCGCCGCTCGCTCGCCACGATCCTGCTTGCCGCCACGGCCCTCACGGCGGTGCCGGCCCTCGCGCAGGAGGCCCAGGTCACGCCGACCGGCGAAACCCCGCGCGATCCGGCACAGGCCGATCCGCAGGGCGAAATCGTCGTAACCGGCTTTCGCCAAAGCTATTCCGATGCCATTCGGTCCAAGCGCAACGAAGTCGCCATCACCGACGGCATTTCTTCGGACGGCCTTGGCCGCTTTCCGGACCTCAACGTCGGCGAAGCGCTTCAGCGTGTCCCCGGCGTACAGATCAACCGCGAGGCCGAAGGCCGCAACGCGACGATCAACCTCCGCGGTCTGCCGGGGGAATATGCCCGCATGACGCTGAACGGCGTCGCCTTCGCCGAACCGATCCTGAGCGAGGCGGCCCCGCTGGGCGCTTTCAACGCAGACATTTTCAGCGCCATCGTGATCGACAAGTCGCCGATGGCCAATGCCCAGTCGGGCGGCCTGTCGGGCAATGTCGACCTGCAGATCGCCACCGCGCTCAACCGCAAGGAAGGCGGCTTCCTCAAGGCGTCGCTGGAATATAATCAGCTGGGCAAAACCTTCGCGCCCGGCGCGACCATCGGCTATAATCACCTGTTCTCGGACAAGTTCGCGGTGTTCGGGGTGCTCGCCTACAAGCACGAGAACTTCCGCCGTGATTCGGTGCAGTTCAACAGCTATTCGAACTTCTCGGCCGCCCAGGCGCAGGCCAATTCGAGCGTGCTCGGCAGCTATTACGCCCAGTCGGCGGCATGCCCGTCATGCACGGGCAGCACCACGACCAAGGGCGTGCTGTACGAATCCTCGATGCGCCAATATTCGCGCCTCAACGAGGGCGATCTCTACACCGGCGCGGCCGGTGCCGAGTGGAAGCCGAACGATGAGACGCGGCTGAGCGTGACCGGCTTCTACACCGATCGCCGGCTGCCGAAGACCAACCAGTATATCCTCATCGTCGGCGAAAACGACGCAAGTGGCCTGACCGCAAAGAGCAGCCCGGTGAAGCTGAGCGACGGCCGCTATGTCGTGACCGATATCGACTTCACCAATCCGGATTCGCGCATGTCCACCCGTCGGCTGGGCATCCGCCAGCGGAGCTGGGGCATCGACGGCAAGGGCGAGTGGAGCAACGACGACTGGCGGGTCACCGCGGTGCTGACCGCATCGAAGGCGGACAACAAGTCCGAAGAGACCTCGATCGACTTCGATCGCATCCAGACCGCCACCGGTAACGGCGCGACCGGATCGCTGCGTACCGGCGCCGGCGACATCTCGAAATTCTACTATGCGTTGTCGCCGTCGCCGCTGGTTACCAGCGCGGTGCCGACCTGGTATTGGGGCGGCGTCAGCGATCCCACCCAATATTACAACACGCCCACCACGACCGGCCGCACCAACCGGCTGCAGTTCACCGGGACGCAGAGCTACGCGACCAACGAGCTTTTCGCCGGCCAGGCCGATGTCGAGCGGACGTTCGAGGGCAGCGTGCTCAGCGGCATCCAGGCGGGCGCACGTTTCGAGCGCAACCGCTTCATCTCGCAGGGCTATCGCACGTCTGCCTATGGCCTGCAGGTGCAGAACATCACCGGCGGGCTGGTTTCCACCGCACCGGTGGTGGGCGATTTCTTCGGCGGCAAGCTGGGCACCTATACCACCAACTGGCAGGCCACCCACTTCGACGACGCGATCGCCGCGCTGACGCCGGTGACCCTGTATCCGGGTGGGCAGCTGTCCCCCACCGGCTACAACATCCGCTACAACGACAATAACTATTCGCTCTACAACTTCACCAACCAGACCGACGTGGCGTCGATCTATGGGCAGCTGAAGTATGAATTCCACCTCGGCAGCGTGCGCGTTCGCGGCAATGGCGGGCTGCGCTACGAGAACGCGCGCAACACCATCGACGCGCTGGACCGCGTGTCGCTGACCGGCACGATCGGCGCACCGAGCGACTTCCGCACGCACACGTACAAGCAGACCTACGGCAAGTGGCTGCCCTCGTTCATCCTGGTGGCGGACCTCACCGACAAGCTGCTGCTCCGCGGCGCCGCCTATCGCACCTATGTCCGCCCGCAGCCGCGCCAGTTCACCCCCGCGACGATCGTCGGCAACCCCGATGGCGGCGTCTATTCGGTGACGCTCGGCAATCCGACCCTGAAGCCCTACGACTCGACCTCGTTCGACCTGTCGGTGGAGTGGTATAACCGCCCGAACGGCATCATCTCGCTGGCGGCGTTCCAGAAGCGAATCACCGGACTGATCGCCCAGATCACCGACCCGACCAAGCTCTGCCCGGCCGACGGCAGCGCTCTGGGCCTGGGCACGCTGCGGATCAACGGCGACCGCTGCGAAAGCAGCCTGATCTACACCGGCGGTCCGGTGCCGACGCCGTACCTGGTCTCGGCGAGCGGCTACGTCAATCAGAGCAACCCGGTGACGGTGCGGGGCTTGGAGTTCAACCTGCAGCAGTCGCTGGACTTCCTGCCGGGCATTCTCAGCCACCTCGGCGGCGGCTTCAACTATGCCTATACCGAGATCAGCGGCAAGACCTCGAGCGGCGCGGCAGCGACGCTGCCCGGCGTTTCGAAGCACAACGCCAACGTGATCGGCTATTACGAGACCAAGGATTATGGCCTGCGCCTCGTCTACAACGTCCGCAGCAAATATGATCTGGCCTCGGCGGGCACGTTCACCGGCGCTGCTCGCCAGGTGAAGGCGCGCGGCCAGCTGGACCTTTCCGCCTCGTACAACGTCAACGAGCGGTTCTCGCTGTCGTTCGATGCGTACAACCTGACCAATGCCATCCGCATCGAGTATGAGAATGATCCGCGTCTGATCCGTCGTGCCGATTATGACGGCCGCACCTTTACGGTCACGGCACGCGCGACGTTCTAAGGCGCTGTGTCCTAAAGCAATTTCCTCCCACCTGGCGGCGCCTGCACTCTTCCGAGGCGCCGCCGACTTTTTTGGAGGCAGGACGGATGGGTTGCGTAATCACGCGAAGGGGCGTCCTGACCGGCGCGGCGGCGATCGCCGCGATCGGCGTTGCACATCCACTTCGAGCAACCATCGCGATGGGCGGCGCGGTGCTCGACGTCCGCGCCTTCGGGGCGAAGGGCGATGGCAGGGCCCTCGACTCCGCGGCGATCAACCGCGCGATCGCCCATGCCGCTGCGCGGGGCGGCGGCACCGTGTGGCTGCCGGCCGGAACCTACCGGTCGTACAGCATCCGCCTGCAGAGCCACATCACCTTGCATCTCGATGCCGGCGCGGTGTTGCTCGCCGCCGACACGCCGGTCGAGGGCATGGCGAGCGGCGGCTACGACCGTGCGCCGGATCTTCCCCCCGGCTATGCCGCCTATCAGGATCATGGCCATGGCCATTGGCGCAACGCGCTGATTTGGGGCGAGGGTCTGGAAGACATTGCCATCGAAGGCCCCGGCCTGATCTGGGGCAAGGGCCTGGGCCGCGGCCATGACTATGACCTCGGCCGACCGATTTCGGGCAGGCCCGGCGTGGGCGACAAGGCGATCGCGCTCAAGCTGTGCCGCAACATCATCCTGCGCGATTTCCGCGTGCTGGAAGGCGGCTGGTTCGCACTGCTCGCCACCGGCTGCGACAACCTGACGATCGACAATCTGCTGATCGACACCAACCGCGATGGGCTCGACATCGATTGCTGTCGCAACGTCCATGTCAGCCGCTGCACGATCAACGCGCCGTGGGACGATGCGATCTGCCCCAAATCCTCGTTCGCGCTGGGCTATCCGCGCTGGACCGAAAACCTGACGATCAGCGACTGCACGGTGAGCGGCAGCTATGCGATCGGATCGGTGCTCGACGGCAGCTTCCGCCCGTTCCCGCCGGCGCCGAAGAGCACCCATGGCCGGATCAAGCTGGGCACCGAGAGCAATGGCGGGTTCCGCAACGTGACGATCAGCAACTGCGTGTTCGACACCTGCCGCGGCCTCGCGCTGGAGACCGTGGACGGCGCGCGGCTGGAGGACGTGACGGTCACCAACCTCACCCTGCGCGACGTGACCACCGCGCCGATTTTCTTGCGCCTGGGCAAGCGGATGCGCGGGCCCGCCGATGCGGTGCCGGGCACGCTGAAGCGCGTGCTGATCGACAATGTCGTCGCCTCGGGCGCAGCCCCCCTCCCCTCGATCATCGCAGGCGTTGCCGGCCATCCGGTAGAGGATGTGCGGATCAGCAACCTGTTCGTCGAGCAGGTAGGCGGACAGAACGCCGCCATGGCAGCGATCGACCCGCCCGAAAACGAGGCCGGCTATCCCGAGCCCAACATGTTCGGCGATCTGCCCGCGACCGGCCTCTTCGTGCGGCACGCCCGCAACATCGCGCTGTCGCATGTCGAGATCCGCACGCGCACCGCGGATGCGCGCCCGGCCTTCTGGCTGCGCGACGTCGACGGCTTCGATGCGAATGATGTCCGGGTGCCGCAGGGCACCGCCTTCCAGCTCGACGCGGTCACCCGCTTCCGGCTGTGGGGCAGCCGCGACCTTGCGGACCGCCGTATCGATGGACCGATCCGCACCAGCTGGTAATTTGCGTACAGGGGAGAAGACGATGCGCCATGGAACCACCCGCCGCCTCACGCTGGCCGCGCTACTGCTGGCGGGCATCGCGGCGCAACCGGCGGCGGCGCAGACCGATCTTGCCCGCTATGTCGATCCGCGCATCGGCACTGGCAACGACAACCAGGGCGATACCGTGCCCGGCCCGACGCGCCCGGCCGGCTCGATCCATCCCAGCCCCGAAACGCTCACCGGCAGCAATGCCGGCTATGACAAGGATGCGGCCGTAAGCGGCTTCGCCCAGCTGCACACCCAGGGCTCGGGCGGGCGGACGACCTATGGCACCTTCCTCGTCTCGCCCCAGACCGGCGATCCGGTGTTCGACGAGGCGCAGCACCTTTCGCCCAAGGCGGACGAGCGGCTGGCGGCGGATGCCTATGCCGTCACGCTGACCCGCTACGGCATCCGCGCGGAGGTGACGCCGGCGCCCTACGCCGCGCTCTACCGCTTCACCTATCCGGCAGGGAAGCCGGCGACATTGGTGTTCGACATCACCCGCAAGATCCGCGGCGAACTGGCGAGTGCCGGTGCCGATGTGACGCTCGATCCCACCACCGGGCGGGTCACCGGGCGGGTGCGGGCGCGCAGCTACTGGAACCCGGCCGAGGTCGACATCTGGTTCGTCGCCCAGATCGATCGCAAGCCCACCCGCTGGGGCCTGCGCGTCGGCAAGGAAGACCGCGCCGGCGCGACCAGCGCGACGGCACCGGCCGATACCCAGCTCGCCGGCTGGTGGCAGTTCGACGCCAGCCCGGACACGCCGGTGCTGATGAAGCTCGCCGTTTCGTTCACCAGCGCCGAGCGCGCCGCCGACTTGCTCGCCGAGGATATTCCCGGCTGGGACTTCGACGGCGTGCAGGCCGGTGCCCGTGCCGACTGGAACCGCGAGCTCGCCCGCGCGACGATCGACGGCGTGGGCGATGCTGACAAGCGCCGCTTCTACACCGCGCTCTACCACAGCGCGATCCAGCCGCGCGACCGCAGCCGCGACCAACCCGCCGCCGACCGGGCGACGCCGCACTGGGACGATTACTACACGCTGTGGGACACCTACCACACCGGCTTCCCGCTGATGTCGCTGCTGCGGCCCAGCGTCTATCGTGGCAATGTCGCCTCGATCGTGCGGACCTTCGAGCGCTTCGGCGCCGCGCACACCGCCTTCATCGCCGGGCGCAACTATCATGTCGGCCAAGGCGGCGACGAGGTGGACAATGTGCTGGGCGAAGCGCTGATCCGCGGCGTGCCCGGCATCGACTGGCGCAAGGCGGCGCCTGTCGCGCTGCACAATGCCTGGGAGGAGCGGCGGCCGCGCTATCTGGTCGACGGCTGGTTCGCGGTGGGCGATCGCAGCCCGGAGCCGGACAACCAGCGCGCCAAATCGGGCTCGTCCACCCCGGCCTTCGCGCTCAACGATTTCTATGCGGGCAAGCTCGCCGAGGCGATCGGCAGCACCGACGAGGCCAAGGCGCTGCTCGACCGATCGGGCAACTGGCGCAAGGTGTGGAACCCGGAGGCGGTCAGCGACGGTTTTTCGGGCTTTATCCTGCCGCGCTATGCCGATGGCCGCTTCCAGGCGATCGATCCCAAGCTCGGCTGGGACGGGAAGACCTATGACAATGTCGGCTTCTACGAAGGCACGGCCTGGGTCTATTCCTACACCATGCTGCACGACGTGCCCGGCATGGTCGCGGCGATGGGCGGGCGGTCGCGCTTCACCGAGCGGCTGCGCCACGCGCTCGACGCCAACCTGATCGACATCACCAACGAACCGAGCTTCGCCACGCCCTGGCTGTTCAGCGATGTCGGCCGGCCGGATCTCGCCAGCTACTGGGCGAACCGGATCTTCGAGCGCTTCAGCCCCGACGCCTATCCGGGCGACGAGGACAATGGCGCGATGAGCTCGCATTATGTGTTCAACCGGCTGGGCCTCTTCCCCAAGCTCACCACCGATCTGTTCTATCTGCACGCGCCACACCAGCCGCAGGGCGTGATCACTGGGGAGGACGGCCGCCGCTTCGTGATCACCGCGCGCAACTGGAAGCCGGGGCGGATCTACATCGCCTCGGCCATGCTGAACGGGAAGCCGCTGACCACGCCGTTCCTCCACCAGGCCGACATCACGCACGGCGGCGAACTGGTGCTGACCCTTTCCGACAAGCCGACCAACTGGGGGCAATGATGCTGGACCGACGCCATTTCTGCGCGGCGGCCGCCGCCGGCCTCGCCGCCCCCGTGCTCGCAGCCCGTGCGAAGCCCGGCGGCTATGCGTTCACCTATTTCCACAACGCCGACAATGGCGGCGCGGGCATGCGGCTGGCGATCAGCGAAGATGGCTGGCGCTACCGCCCGGTGCGCGGTGCCGCGCCGATGCTGGTGCCCGAGGTGGGCGAGAACAAGCTGATGCGCGACCCGTGCGTCGCGCGCGATCCGCGGACCGGACTGTTCCACATGGTGTGGACGACGGGCTGGACCGGGGTGACGATCGGCCATGCTTCCTCGCCCGATCTCGTCCACTGGTCGCCGCAGCGGGCGCTGCCGGTGATGGCGGCCTTCCCCGGCACGCGCAACGCCTGGGCGCCCGAACTGGTGTGGGACGATCGCCGCCGGCACTTTCTGATCGTCTGGTCGAGCACGGTCGGCGCGGCAGGCAAGGAGGGCGATCATCGCCTCTACGCCACCACCACCCGCGATTTCGTGCAGCTCGCGCCGACTTTCAAATTCTACGACCCGGGCTTCAGCGTGATCGATGCGACCTTCCTGCACCATGGCGGCCGCACAACGATGTTCGTGAAGGACGAGCGCAAGGCGCCGCTGCGCAAGGTGATCCAGTCGTGCGACGTGACGCTGTCGCCACCACACTTCGGCGCGCTCTCGGCGCCGATCACGCCGGCCTGGAGCGAAGGCCCCACCGCCGTGGTGGTGGACGGCGAGATCCTGCTGTTCTTCGATCGCTACACCGAAAAACACTATGACGCCGTCGCCTCTGCCGATGGCGGGCGGACGTGGCGCGACGTATCGGACCGGATCGCCATCCCCGCCGGCGCCAACCACGGCACGATCCTGCCGATCGCGCGCGCGACGTTCGAGGCGCTCGCCGCGCTGGGCTGAGCGCCCCGCCGCGCTACTCCGCCCGCGCCGGTTGCGCCGCCGCCACCGCCGTCCCCGCCCCTGTGAACGGCGTGAGCCGGAAGGCGAAGCGGCGCGGGGCGAGCGGCACCCGGTATTGCGGCAGCGGCCGCCCGTCGGCGTTCCACTGGGTGTCGCCGCCGACGCCCGACTGGATCGCGTCGACCAGCAGCGAGACCTGGTCGTGCGGCACGATGTCGCTGCTCCGCCGCGTGCCCGGCGCCCGGCGCGACAGGTCGGCATAGGGGAAGGCGAGCACATTGGCGGAAAGCGGCGCGGCACCGGCAATACGCAGGCCGGGCACCCCCGCGCCGGTCAGCTCCATCCAGCGCACGTCCACCTTGTTGCCGGTTTCCTGGGGGCGCATGTAATCATGGTGCTGCTCGGCGATCAGACCGCGCCACAGGCCGATCGCGGCGCCGGTCTTGCGATCCTGGTAGCTTTCGTGCGGGCCCCGGCCATACCATTGGACGGTGCGATAGGCCTGGGGCAGCGCGTAGAGGAAGCCGATGCGCAGCGGATCGGGCAGGTCGGCGCGCAGCGGGGTGAAGTCGCCCTCGACGTCGACCGTGCCGTCCCCGGCCATGCGATAGCGGGTGACGAAGCGCACCGCGCCGTCGCCCATCGCCTGCCGCACCGTGACCTCGGCGCCGCCGCCGGGCAGCGCCTGCGCCTCCACCGCCTCGGTGACGCGCGCCTCGGACATCGCGGTCCAGAGTGCATTGTCCGCCGCCGGACGGGTGCCGACGTCGTTGTCGGTCAACCCCCGGGTGAAGTTGGGCGTGCCGCCGCGCAGCATCTCCACGCCGCCCTTCGCATAGCCGACCAGACCGGTGTCGCGCGCCACGGTGAGTCTCGCGCCGCCGGCGGCAAGTATCACCGCGTCCTTCTGCGCGGTCATCGTCACCGTGCCGGTGGGGGGTGCGGGCAGCGGCGCGGGGTCGCTGAGCGCGAACTGCTCCCAGCCGATCACCGTGCCGGCCGCCACCGCCGGGATCGTGCCGGCCTTGGCCCGCGCGCGAAGGGTCACGAGATATTCGACGCCCGGCGTGCGCGCGATGCGGTCGAGCGGGAGGGTAAAGTCCTCGCGCCCGCGAGCAGCGGTGTGCAGTGCCGGACCTGCCCCGCTTGCTACCGGCACCCCGTCGGCGGTCACCTGCCAGTCGAAATCGAAGCCGGACAGGGTGTTGAAATCGTGGCGATTGCGCACCGTGAACCGCCCGGCGGCGGCATCTGCGGCGAACTGCACCGGCGCATAGACCTTGCGGACCTCGAACAGATGCGGATTGGGCGTGCGATCGGGCTGGTTCAGCCCGTCGCCGAACTCGATCTCGCCGCCCGGATTGGGGCCATAGCTGCTGCCGTCGCCCCAATACTGCCGGCCGTCGGCGGTGGTGCGGTTCATCGACTGGTCGACCCAGTCCCAGATGAAGCCGCCCTGCAGGCGATCGGGATGCGCGTAGATCGCGTTCCAATAGTCGATGAGGTTGCCGCCCGAATTGCCCTGCATGTGCGCATATTCGCACTGGATCATCGGCTGGGCGAATTCGGTGTGCCGGGCATAGTCGAGCATCTTGTCGACCCCGTCATACATCGGCGCGTAGATGTCGGCGAAGGCGTTGGGGCGATGGTCCTGCAGCTGGGTCCAGCCGAGATAGGAGATCAGCCGGGTGGGGTCGAGCGCGCGGGCGGCGGCCGCCGCCGCCTCGAAATTGGGGCCGTTGCCGGATTCATTGCCCAGCGACCAGAAGAGTACCGAGGGATGGTTCTTGTCCCGCTGTACCATGTTGACGACGCGTGAGACCTGGGCGTCGCGCCAGGCCGGATCACGGCCGATCTCCAGCCGCGCGCGGTCGGCGCCTTTCTCCCGGGCGTTGACCAGATAGCCGTGGCTCTCGATGTTCGCCTCGTCCATCACATAGAGGCCCAATTCGTCCGCCAGCGCGTAGAGCCGCTCGTCATTGGGATAGTGCGAGGTGCGCAGCGCGTTGATGTTGTTGCGCTTCATCAGCTCCAGGTCGCGCCGCATCGAGGCTTCGGAGATAACGTGGAAGCTGTCCGGGTCATGCTCGTGGCGGTTGACGCCGCGGATCGTGATCGGCCGACCGTTCACCGTGACCAGGCCGTTGCGGATCGCGACCGTGCGGAAGCCAATCCGCTGCGCCGTCGCCTGCACGACATTGCCGCGGGCATCGACCAGTTCGACGAGCAGCGTGTAGAGGTTGGGCGTCTCCGCCGTCCACGCGCGTACCGCAGGCACGGCAGAGGCGAGGCGGACCACCTCACCCGTCACCCGCGTGCTGCGCGCCAGCACCACGCGATCGCCGTCGCGCAGCGTCGTACGCACCGTCAGCCCGCGCGCCGCCGCGCTGGTCGTAAGCGCCAGATCGAGCGCGCCGTCGCGATAGTCGTTGGCCAGCCCGGCGCGCACCCGGATATCCGCCACCCGCGCTTTCGGCGCCGCGATCAGATAGACCGATCGCTCGATGCCCGAGACACGCCAGAAATCCTGGTCCTCCAGATAGGAACCGTCGGACCAGCGGAAGACCTGGATCGCCACCGTGTTGCGACCGGGATGGAGCGCGCGGGTGACGTCGAACTCGCTCGGCAGCTTCGAGTCCTCGGAATAGCCGATGCGCTGGCCGTTGACCCACACATAATAGGCCGAACCCGCCGCACCGATGTGCAGGATCACGTCGCTGCCCTTCCAGTCCGCCGGCAGATCGATGGTGCGGCG
>JAIYAA010000154.1 GCA_027489295.1 Sphingomonadales bacterium
ATGCCCTCGACATCGTAGAGGCCCGAACCGCCGATGATTCCGATCGTCCAACCGCTCATGCGTCACCCTTTGCTGCGTTGCGGCGGGCATAGGCGAAATAGACGACGAGACCCAAGAGGTTCCAGCAGCCGAACCAGACCTGCGTCTTGGTCGGCAGACTTAGGAACAGGTAGAAGCAGCCGAAGATCGCGCCGAGGCCGACGACCCATGCGGCCGGGGTGCGGAACGGGCGGACCAGCTCGGGCGAACGACGGCGCAGCACGAGCAGGCAGAGGCCGACGGCCGCGAAGGCGGTGAGCGTGCCGGCGTTGGCGAGCGCGGCGATCTCGTCGATGGGCAGGAACGCCGCGAAGACGCTGACGATCGCGGCGGTGAACAGCGTGATCCGCACCGGCGAACCGCGCCGCGAGACCTTGGCGAGGCTCTTGGGCAGCAGCCCGTCGCGCGCCATCACGAAGAAGATGCGGCTCTGGCCGAACAGGAAGCCGAGGATCACCGTGGGCAGCGCGACGATCGCGCTGAGCGCCAGAAACTTGGCGACGCCCGGCTGGCCAATCTCGCGCAGGATCAGCGCCAGCGGCTCGGGGCTGTCGGCGAAGCGGGTATAGTGGAGCGCGCCGACCGCGGTGAGCGCCACGATCATGTAGATGGCAACGCAGGCGACCATCGATCCGACGATGCCGATCGCCAGGTCGCGGCCGGGGTTCTTGGCCTCCTCCGCAGCGGTGGAGATTGCATCGAATCCGTAAAAGGCGAAGAAGATGATCGCGGCGGCGGCCATCATGCCGCGCTCCACCCCGCCGCTGGCATGCTTGGCATAGCCGAACGGGGCGAAGGGATCGAAGTTCGCGGCGTCAAAATAGGGGAGGGCGACCGCGACGAACACGGCGAGCGCGATCAGCTTCACGACGACGAGGATCGCGTTGAGCGTGGCGCTCTCGCGCGTCCCGACGATCAGCAGTGCGGCGACCAGCCAGACGACGAACAGCGCCGGCACGTTGACGCCCCAGGCGGCGACATGGCCCGCGGCCATCTGCGGCCCATGGGTCAGCTCGGCCGGCACGCCGAGCCCGAGCAGGAACGGTGTGGCATAGCCCGACCATCCGACCGCGACGGTGGCGACCACCAGCGTATATTCGGCGAGCAGGCTCCAGCCGACGACCCAGGCGACGATCTCGCCCAGCGCCACATAGCTGTAGGTATAGGCGCTGCCCGAGGCGGGGATGCTGGTCGCCAGCTCGGCATAGGCAAGCGCAGCGCAGGCGCAGATCGCCCCTGCGACGACGAAGGAGAGGATCACCGCCGGCCCGGCCCGGTCCGCGCCCACGCCGATCAGGGTGAGGATGCCGGTGCCGACGATCGCGCCGACCCCGAGTGCCACGAGATGATACCAGCTGAGCGTGCGCGCGAGCTGCTGCCCGTGCGGCTGGTCCGCCGCGGCGTGGATGGGTTTGAGACGGAACAGACTGGCCATGGATCCTCCCCTATGTTCTTGGCGCGCCGGTGATAGCGCGGTGCGGGAAGGGGGCAAGGGTATCGACTGCCGCCTTCAAGTCCCCCTCCCGCAGGCGGGAGGGGGATTTAGAGCGGCCTTACTTCACCAGCTTGAAGCGAATCGCCTGGCCGCCGCCGGGGGCCAGCTTCACCGTCAGCGTATCGCCCGCGGTCACCGCGCGCTTCTCGATCACGATCGAATGGCGCTTCTCGGTTCGATAGTCGGCATCGTCGCCGTCGCGGTAGATCTGCGCCTCGTAGCGCTTGCCTGCTTCGAGGAACGACAGCGGCACCGTCAGCGTGCGCGGCTTGTCGTCCCCCACCGCGCCCAGGAACCAGTCGCTGCCGCCGCGTGCCTTGCGGGCCACCGTCACATATTCACCGACCGACCCGTTCACCACCCGCGTCTCGTCCCAGTCGACCGCGACATCACGGATGAACTGGAAGGCGGCGAGGTGCTTCTCGTAATTCTCCGGCAGGTCGGCCGCCATCTGCACCGGCGAATAGAGCACCACATAGAGCGCCAGCTGCTTCGCCTCGGTGGACAGGAGCGGCGTGCCGCCCTTGCCGGTGAGGCTCAGCACACCGGGGGTGAAGTCCATCGGCCCGGCGAGCATGCGGGTGAAGAACAGGTTGGATTCGTGGTTGGGCAGGTTCTTCGGTTCGCCCCAGGCATTATACTCCATGCCGCGCGCACCTTCGCGGCTCACCCAGTTGGGATAGGTGCGGCGGAGACCCGTGTCCTTGATCGGCTCGTGCGCGTCGATCGCGACCTGGTAGCGATGCGCCATATCCAGCACGCGCAGGTGGTGGTTGGCCGAGAATTGCCCGTCATGCCATTCGCGCATCGGTTCGCCGTTCGGGCCGACCCGCTCGATCTGGCCGGCATCGGCGACATAGCCGGTCTTCACGACATGCTCGCCGTGATCGTGCGCGAACTTCATGGCGCGTTCGAGCTGGCTTTCGTAATGGCTCATCGATCCGCCGGTCTCGTTATGGCCGATCAGCGCGACGCCCTTCTTGCCGGCATAGTCGGCGAGCAGCTTGGCATCGAAATCGGGGGTCGGCCTGTCAAAGTCAAAGCCCTTGCCGTCGCCGAACCAGGCCGTGTCCCAGCCGACATTCCAGCCTTCCACCAGCACGCCGGAGAAGCCGTATTTCGCGGCGAAATCGATATGGCGCTGGACGTTGGCGGTGGTGGCGCCGTGCACCGGCTTGGAGCCCCAGCCCGACTTGTCGAGGTGCATCTCCCACCACACGCCGACATACTTGCTCGGCTTGAAGTAGCTGACATCGCCCAGCTTGTTGGGCTCGTTGAGGTTCAGTTCGATGTGCGACATGTAGAGCCCGGGCGCATCCTTGGCGATGATCATCGTCCGCCACGGGGTGACGAACGGCGCGTCGCGGGTCACCTTGGCGGCGCCGGCGCCGGGGATCAGCACGGTCTTGAAGCGGGTGCCCTCGACGCGCTGCAGCCAGGTGCCCGCATAGTCGACCAGCGCCGCCTCATGGATGGCGATATGGGTGCCGTCTGCCAGCTTCATCGTCAGCGGGGTGTGGGCAAGTGGTACGCTGGAGAGGGGCGTGCGGTTGTAGAGATACTCGTCGCGGTTCCATTCCGAGCCGGGAATCCACCACGCCTCGCCATCCTGCGCTATCGAGAATTCGGTCATCTCGTCGAGGATGTGCGCGGTCTTGAGGTTGGGCTGGCCGGGCAGTTCGTAGCGGAAGCCGACGCCGTCGTCGAAGACGCGGAACACCACTTCCATCACCCGGCCGAGCGCGGTGGTCTCCTTCAGGCGGACACGCAGTTCCTTGTGGTTGTCGCGGATCGTCTTCCACTCGCCCCAGGGCTGGTCCCAGCTGGTGTCGCTGGCCGAGCTGCTGCTGCCCTCGATGCGGAAGTTGCGCTGGAGCTTGGGCGCGTCGGTGAACAGGAAGCCGAGCATCGACGGGTTGACGAGCGGCTTGCCGTCGCGGGCGACGGTGTAGAAGGGGCGCCCGTCATTGTCGGTGGCGACGCTGACCTGCAGATGCCCGTCGGGCGAGGTGACGGTAGCGGGGGCGGTCTGCGCCATCGCAGGGGCGGCAAGCGCAAGCGCGCCGAGCGCGGCCAGGGTTCGCAACATCATTCTCTCCCAGGATCGTTGTCGCCCATCGGGCTTCTGGCGAACGGGAGTAGAGCGGCACGCGGGCGGCGCAATCCGCCCGCGGCCATTGCATTCGT
Organism: Sphingomonadales bacterium; assembly: GCA_027489295.1. Next base: position 3,722 of record JAIYAA010000154.1, read on the forward strand.
ATTCTTACTGCTGGGTGCAGCTGGTCAGCTTCGCCGCCTCGGCCGACTTGGCGACGGTATCGCCTTCCTTGACCTGATAGAGCTGCGGCCAGCGCTTGCCGGTGACGAACAGGCGCTTGGTGCCCGCATCATAGGCGATGCCGTTGGCGACATTGTCGGTGCCCCGGTCCTTGGGGCCGAGATCGCTCACGTCGAGAAAGCCGGTGACCTTGCCGGTGGCGGGGTCGATCTTGGCGATCAGGTTGGTCTGCCAGATGTTCGCGTAGATCTGGCCGTCGACCCATTCCAGCTCGTTGAGATTGGCGAGCGGGCAGCCATTGGCGGTCACCCGCAGCGTCGAGGTGACCTGCATCGTGTTCGGATCGAGGAAGCGCAGCACGGGCGTGCCGTCGCTCATGATGATGCCCTTGTCGTTGCGCGTCAGGCTCCAGCCCTCGCCGGTATAGGAGAAGGTGCCGCGCGGTTCGAACTTGTCGAGGCCGTAGATGAAGCCGGTCTTGTCCTGCCAGGTCAGCTGGAACAGCTTGTCCCCCCAGGCGACGATGCCCTCGCCGAAATAGGGCGCGGGGAGCGAGGTTTCCTGCTGCACCTTGCCGGTGGCGGGATCGAGCTTGCGGATGACCGATTCGCCGACCTGGCCGGTGCTCTCGTACATCGCGCCATGATCGAAGAAGAGGCCTTCGGTGAAGGCGCCGGTATCGTGCGGCAGCGTCGCGACGGCGACCGCGCGCACCACCGGAATGCCGCTCGGCTTGATGCGGGTGAAGGCGAGGGCGGCACCCCCGACCAGCACGACCGCCGCCAAGACCACCAACAGGATGCGCTTCATCGGATACCCTTCCAGTCCGGAATGTTCGGGCGGCACCAAGCCGAAGCGGGGGCTCCGTGTAAACCCCTAGCGCGCCAGATCGCCGCGGACATAGACGCGTTCATGGGCGCCCTTGCGCGGCGCGACCAGCGCCAGACGCTAGTCGCGGGCGAGCAGATGATCGTGCTCGTCGACAGATCGCGGATTGCCGACATCGTGCGCGCGTATTGCAATGGTGGGACGGAGCCCAACCAAACGCGGCCCGAGCGCAAGCAAGGCACCCGGATTTTTCACGCTGCGCCATCTACTTATGGCTAAGCATCGAGTCGTGCGAGATATTTTTGCAAGATCCGGTGCGGATCGGCCGTGCCGCATCGTCGCGATCGGAAAGGTTAATCCGCGCGAAAATTTTGGGGTTCGGCGGTGTGGGTCCGGCGTCGACATGTCGTCATTTGATCGGGTGGGGAGGAACTGGCCGGGCCAGGAACCAGCCGATGGCAACTACTTAGCCGTCGATGCTGGTTCCGGCATCGCCTTCCTGCGCCCATCCGCACCGATGGGATGTCGCAGTCATGTATCTCGATCTTTCGAAAGACCCGTTTGAAGACCGTCCCCATGGCACCAGCGCCGCGTGGACCGTGGTGATCCCCTTCTTCAACGAGCGCGATTATCTCCCCGCGACAATCGAAAGCCTGGCGCAGCAGTCGGTGCGCTTCACCCTGGTGCTGGTCGACAATGGCTCGACCGACGGCAGCGCGGCGGTGGCCGAGACTGCGGCGCGTGCCAACAAGCTCGACTATCTGCTGCTCACCGAGCGCACCCCCGGCAAGGTGGCGGCGCTCCGGACCGGTCTCGCCTGGGTGCGGACGCGCTGGGTGGCGACCTGCGACGCCGATACGCTGTATCCGCCGCATTATCTTGCCGCCGCGCAGGCGATCCTGTCGCGTCCGGGACATGTGGTGGCGGGTGCCTATTTCGTGCCGGACGGGATCAGCGAACCGGCGCGCGTGACGGAAGCGGCCCGGTTCCTCACCGCCGCGCGGCTGCTCCCGCGCCAGTGCCATGCCGGCGGTGCCGGCCAGGCGTTCTGCACCCGCGCGCTGCGGGCCGCCGGCGGCTTCGATGCGGTGCGCTGGAACTTCGTGCTGGAGGATCACGAGGTGATCCACCGCGTGATGCGCAAGGGCCGCATGGGCTATTCGAGCGCGATGTGGTGCATGCCGTCGCTGCGCGAGCGCGACCGCGATTCGATCCGCTGGACGCTGGTCGAACGGCTGCTCTACTCGGCGGCGGCGCCGGTCGCCGGCGACTGGTTCTTCTACCGCTTCCTCGCCCGGCGCCTGCAGCGTCGCCGGCTGCTCAGCAACCGCATTCGCGAGCGCCAGTATCAGCATCTCGAAGGACCGGTTCTTGTCCCGTCTCATTCTCTGTTCTGACGACTTCGCCTATTCGCCGGCGATCAGCGCCGCGATCGTGGCGCTGGCGCATGCGGGCAAGATCAACGCGATCAGCTGTATGACCGTGATGCCGGGCTGGGCGGAGGATGCACGCCTCCTCGCCGATCTGCCGGCGCATGTCGAAGTGGGCCTGCATGTGACGCTGACCGAGGAAGCGCCGCGCACTGCGATGCCGCGCTACGCGCCGGAGGGGCGAATGCCGCGGATCGACCCGCTGGCGCGCGCGGCGGCGAAGTGGCGCGTTCCGCTGGACGAGATCGCGGTGGAGATCGCCGCGCAGTTCGACGCGTTCTTCGCCGCGCTGCGTCGCTCGCCGGATTTCGTGGACGGGCACCAGCATGCCCATGCGCTGCCCGGGATCCGCGATCTCGTTCTGGCGGAAACGGCCGGGCGGTCGCCGCGCGCGTGGGTTCGCGACTGCACCGACGCGCCGGGTGCGCTGTTGCGGCGTCCGTTCAGCGGCAAGGCGATCGGCAGCGCGTGGCATTGCCGCGGCTTGCGCGGCGCGGCGTTGGCGCTGGGGTTGCGCACCAATCACGGCTTTGCGGGCCATTATGATTTTCGCCGGGATTACGAGACGTTATTCCCGCGGTTTCTACGGCAACCCGGTCCTTTTCATTTGGTGATGTGCCATCCCGGTGCCGGAGAACGTGCCGGCGACACGATTGCGGATGCGCGAATTCTTGAAGCTAAGGCCTTGCACCGATTGCCGATCGCCGACATGGCTGCTGCCGAGGGGCTGGCATTTCCTGCCTGACTCCCGCTGGGGATCGGAATGCGGTGAGCGATGGCGGGCTGAAGGCGGTGTTCCTGGCGCAGCGGCCGATGCTGCTGCGACTGCTCGCCGCGCGGCTCGGCAGTCGCGACGACGCCGAGGATGCGCTGCAGGACATGTGGCTGCGGATCGATCAGCTGGCCGACCAGCCGATCGCGCAGCCGGCCGCCTTTCTGTTTCGCGTCGCGGCCAATCTCGCGACCGATCGGCGGATCGCTGCCGGCCGGCGCGGGGCCCGCGATGCCGGCTGGGTGGAGATCCAGCCGCGCGCCGAGGACCTGCCCGATGCCGAACGGACGCTGCTGGCGCGGAGCGAATGGCAGGCCGTGGAAGACGAGATCGCCGACATGCCCGAGCGGATGGCCACGGCGCTCCGGATGTTCCGACTGGAAGAGCGTCCGCAGCGTGCCATCGCCGAGCATCTGGGCATCAGCGTGAGTGGCGTCGAGAAACTGCTGCAGCGGGCCTATAGAAAAATTCAGGAGCGCCTCGAATCCGTTGGTGGGGATTCTGCCGAGGCGCGTCGTCTGGGTAGTGAAAGGGGTTCCGACCGTGCAGGTTGAGACAGCAGACGCGATCGAGACGGCGATTGCCTGGCAGCTGCGGCTGGCGGACGCCGATGCGGACGTGTGGGCCGAATTCGTCCACTGGCTGGAGGCGAGCCCCGCGCATGCCGACGCCTATGATCGCGTCGCGATGGCCGATCGGCTGATCGCGGACGTGGCCTTTCCCGAACCGGCGGTGCGTCCCCAGAACGACAATCTGCCGATGCCGCGCAGCACCCGCTGGTGGATCGGCGGCGGCGCCGTCGCCGCTGCTGCGGCGATCGCGCTGGCGTTCGCACCCTCGCTGTTGCCGCGCAGCCAGACCTACCAGGTCGCCACCCGCAATGGGGAGCGCCAGACGATCGCGCTCGGCGACGGCACGAAGATCGAGTTGAGCGGCGGCACGCAGCTCACGCTGGATCATGCCAATCCGCGCGTGGCGACGCTCGATCGCGGAGAGGCGCTGTTCCATGTGCGCCATGATCAGGCGCAGGCCTTCACCCTCCGCGTCGGCGGTGTCGCCGTGCGGGATCTCGGTACCGTGTTCAACGTCGCGCACGCACAAGGCCGGATGACGGTCGCCGTGGCCGAAGGCGCGGTCGCGTTCCAGCCCCAGGGTGCTGCGGTGACGCTGCGGCCGGGTGACGCGCTGTCCGCACGCGACGATGGCAGCGACGTCAACCGCGCGCGCGTCGTACCGGCGCTGGTCGGCGGCTGGCGCTCGGGACGGCTCAGCTTCGCGGGGCAGACCTTGGGTGAGGTTGCGAGCGAACTGAAACGGCTTTACGGCACCGATATTGCCCTGCAGGGTAGTTTGTCGGAAAGGCCATTTACGGGTGTCGTCCATTTCTCGGGCGCTGCCGATCGCGACGTTCCGCGCCTTGCCGAATTGATCGGGGCAACGTGGCGGCGTGAATCTGGGCAGTGGATCTTGGCGGAGCAGGCGGGCAGCGCGCGCTAGTCTTGCGCTCGCCCTCGTCCTTGCCCTGCCTGCCGCTCCGGCGCTGGCCCAACGCCGTTCGATCGTCATCCCCGCGACCACGCTCGACGTCGCGATCGGGCAGCTGGCGCGGCAGACCGGCGCCGATATCGCCAGCACCGATCCCGGCCTGCACACGATCCGCACCCCGGCAATCCAGGGGACGCTGAGCGTCGACGCGGCGTTGGCGCGGCTGTTGCGGGGCTCGGGATACAAGGCGCGGCGGCTGGCGGGCGGCGGCTATCGTATCGAGCAGGCCAAGGCGCGTGTCGTGCGCCACCCTGCGCCCGCACCCAGCCCGGCGGTCACCATCGATCCCGCCGCGCCGGTCTACGGGCCGGATATCGTCGTCACCGCGAGCAAGCAGCGCATCAGCCTGCTGCGCTATCCGGGCAGCCTCACGCTGGTCTCCGGCGTCAACGGCTTGCCGGGGGGCGCCACCGGCACACTGAGCGATGCGGCGCACCAGGTGCCGATCCTGCAGAGCACCCAGCTGGGGGCGGGGCGCAACAAGGTGTTCATCCGCGGGATCGCCGACAGCAGCTTCAACGGCAGCACCCAGTCGCCGACCAGCGTCTATCTCGACGATGTCCAGGTCAACTATTCGGGGCCCGAGCCGGGGCTGCGGCTGTACGACATGGCCAGCGTCGAGGTGCTCGAAGGGCCGCAGGGCACGCTGTATGGATCCGGTGCGATCGGCGGGGTGATCCGGCTGACGTCGAACCCTGTCGATCTGCAGCACGTCGCCACGGCTGCGACGGCAGGTGCAACCGTGACGCAGGGGGCGGAGCCCGGCTACGACCTGGCCGGCATGGTCAACCTGCCGCTGCTGCGGGGTCGGGCAGGGCTGCGCGTGGTCGGCTACGCGATCCGCGATGGCGGCTATCTGCGCGATGATGATCGCAAGCGTTCCGACGTCAACCGCAGCGACACCGCCGGCGTGCGCGCCGCGCTGCGGATCGCACCGGGCGATGGCTGGCAGGTGGAGGCAAGCGGCGCCGGCCAGTGGATCGACACGCGCGACGGGCAATATGCCGAACGGGCGGAAGGCCTGCTCGTCCGCCGCACGCTGGTGGCGCAGCCGTTCGACAACACGCTGCTGTTCGGCCGGGCGGTCATCACCAAGGACTGGGACAGCGGGCTGCGCTTCGTCTCCGCCAGCGGCGTGACCGGCTACGACACCCACGAGATCTTCGATGCCACTCCGCGCAACGCGAAGGGCAAGGTCATTGGCCCGCTCACGCTGTACCGCGTCAACCACGACAAGGAACTGCTCAGCCAGGAGGCGCGGCTTTCCCGCTCGCTGCCCAATGGCAACAGCTGGGTTGCGGGGTTCACCTATGTCAGCGATCGTGACATTCTCGCGCGCAGCTATGGCCAGCCCGGGCAGGACGTCAGCATCCTCGGCGTCACCAACGTCACCACCGCGCTGTCGGCATTCGGCGAATCGACGATCGGGCTGACCTCGAACCTGTCGGTCACCATCGGTGGGCGCTACACCTCGGCACGCACCGACGGCGACCCTTCGGCGAAGCCGCGCGCGAACAATTTCGTGCGCGGGCGGCTCACGCAGCGTCTCGATCCGACCATCGCGGCGTCGTGGCGTATCGCCCGCGAGCTGGCCTTGTTCGCGCGCTTCCAGAGCGGCTATCGCACCGGCGGTCTCGCCGTTGCGGCGGGGATCGGCCGGGTCGCCGATTACAAGTCGGACGCGATCACCGTGGTGGAGGCCGGCATCCGCAAGCTGCGCAGCGGTCCCACGGGCCTGGCGGCATCGGGCAGCATCTCCGGCGCGCGCTGGGAAGACGTGCAGGCCGATCTGATCACGCAGCGGGGGCAGCCCTACACCGCCAATATCGGCAACGCGAAGATCCTGGCGGTGGAGGGCAATATCGACTGGATCCCGGTCGGCGGGCTGCGGGCCCAGGCGTCGTTCCTGTTAACCGACAATCGCGTAGAGGGGCCGGTCGCCGATCTGTCCAAGCGTAACAACCGCCGGCTGCCGGAAACGCCGCCGTTCGCCGCCCATGCAGCGTTATCCTATAGCTGGGAGGCACAGCCGCTCCAGCCGCGGGTCGGCATTTCGGCGGATTATACGGGCCGCTCGGTGCTCGGCACGGGGGACTTTCTCGACGTGAGCCAGGGGCGCTACTGGACGGCCGATGCCTATGCGGCGCTGCGCATCGGCAAGGCGGAGCTGAGCGTGACGCTCGCCAACCTCACCGATCGCCGGGCCAACCAGTTCGCCTATGGCAATCCCTTCACGCTCAGCCTGCGCGACCAGCTGACGCCGCTCCGGCCGCGCAATCTGCGGATCGGCATCACGACGGGCTGGTGACTCCCACCGCGCCGGCGAGGGGGAACCGCAGCGAGACGCAGGTGCCCTCGCCCGGTCGGCTCTGCACCGTCAGCCGGCCCTGGTGCACCTCCATGATCCGGCGGACGATCGACAGGCCCAGCCCGGCGCCATCGGAACGTTGATGGTCGGCCCGCCAATAGCGTTCGGTCGCATCCTGCGGATTGGAGGCGGCGATGCCGGGGCCGTCGTCTTGCACCAGCAGCACCCCGTCCGTAGCCACCAGCACGTCGATCGCCGTGCCCGCCGGAGTGTGCCGGCTGGCATTGGTGATGAGATTTGCCAGCGCGAGGCCGGCGAGTACCGGATTGCCCCGCACCCACACCGGCGCAGGCGGCGCATCGAGCGCGATCGTGTCGCCGGCGGCGAGAATCTGGGGGGCGTGCAGCCCGATCGTTTCCTGCGCGAGCAGGCCGGCATCGAAGATCTCGAACTGGTCCTCCGCCATCACTTCGAGCGTCGCGAGGTCCTGCAGCTGCGCGACGACATGGCTCAGTCGGTTGACCGATTGGCGCAGCCGAGCGCGCACCGCTGGATCGTCGACTGACTCCAGTTCGAGACGATGGACCGCCAGCGGCGTGCGCAGTTCGTGCGTTACATTGGCAACGAATTCCGATTGGTTGCGGAAGCTCGCCTGCAGCCGCATCAGCAGATCGTTGGTTGCGCGCGCGAGCGGTGCCACCTCGAGCGGCAGCCCCGCCTCTTCCAGCCGCACGTCGAGATTGTGCGGCCCGATCTTGGCTGCCTGTTGCGAGGCGGCGCGGACGGCGAACACCAGCCGGGCGATCAGCGCGCTGTTGATCAGCGGCAGCAGCAGCAGGATCGAGACCAGCACCGGATCATAGCGTCGAATGAACCCCCGGACGACGTCGTCGAGGATCGCGCCGGGGCCGGTGCGGTCCTGGGTGACGATTACCCAGATGCGATCGGCGCCCACTCGCACGGGGAGGCTGACGCCGACAAAGGCGCCGGCGCGGAAGGAGGCCAGCCTGTCCGTCCGCGGCGCCGATTGCCACGGCACCAGATCGGCCTCCGGGCTGCCTTCGATTGGGCGCCCCGACTGGCTGGCGACGACAAACGCACGCCCGTCATAGGGCGAGGCGTAGATGCGGGCGACCTGCGGATCCAGCTGGACCACCGGTCCGCGCTGGCCGCGCGTGATGCTGGCGGCGATCGCATGGGCCTGGCTTTCCAGCGTGCGCTGCTCGTAGCGGCTGGCCTCGGTGCGCAGGAATGCAGTGAGCAGCATCGGCAGGGCGATGGCGGCGATGGCAATCGCGCCCAGCTCGATCAGCAGGATGCGGGCGATCAGCGAGCGCGGCCATATCGTCATGCGACGGCTCTAGCCCAGCGGGCCGCCCAGGGCCATGCCCGGGCGCGGCATCACCTCTCAGCCGTTTCGCGCAGGATATAGCCTACCCCGCGGATCGTCTCGATCCGCACGGTCGCGCCGGCCGCCTCCAGCTTGCGACGCAGCCGGTAGGCCTGCACCTCGAGTGCGTTCGAGCCGACCGGCTCGCTGAGACCGTAAAGCTGGTCCTCGGCCAGCTGCTTGCTCACCACCTGCCCGAAACGCCGAAGCAACAGCGCGGCAAACTGGCGTTCGCGGGCGGTGAGAATCACCGCCGTATCGCCGACGACGAGATCGCCCGAGGCCGTATCGAACCGCAGGTTGCCCAGGCGCACCTCGGCACCCGCCATCGCGCCCTGCCGCCGCATCACCGCGTGCAGCCGGGCGGCGAGCTCGTCGACGTCGAACGGCTTCACCACATAGTCGTCCGCCCCCGCATTAAGGCCGGCGATCTTCATGTCGAGCGCGCTTCGGGCCGTGAGGGCGATGATCGGAATGGGGTTGTTCTGCGCGCGCAGCGACCGCACCAGATCGAGCCCGTCGCCATCGGGCAGTCCCAGATCCAGCAGGATCGCCGCATAGCGCGCGGCCGCGATCATCTGGCGCGCATCCTCGATCCCGCCCACCACATCGCTGTGGATCCCGCGGCGCTTGAGCGCATCGGTGAGCGCATCCGCCAGCGGCCGGTCGTCTTCGATCATCAGCACGCGCATGAAAGCGGCATTCCGTAAGTTTCCTGTCAGCGACGGTCGCTAATGGCGCGGTGCAGCATGGACCGCAACATAATGTGTGTCTGCTATATTGCACCCGTGAAGGGAAACGCGTGACTGGACATACTGAACAAGCCGCCAGCCTGCCGCAAGCACGCCGCCTGTTGCCGCGCGCCCAGGCCCTGCTGCTCGGGCTCATCCTGATCGCGGTGATCGCGATCCTGATTCTCGGGTTCACCGTGCAGGCGATGCTGGCGCCCAAGCCGGTGCAGGAGACTCCGCTGCCGCCGGGCGCGTTTCGCCCCACGCCGCAGCAGCTCGCCCAGCTCCAGTTCGTCACGGTGCAGGGCGGCAGCAATGTCGAGCTGGTCCGAGCCAGCGGCTCGATCCAGGCGGACGGCGATCACAGCACGCCGATCGTCCTGCCCTTTTCCGGTCAGGTGCTGCAGGTGCTGGTCGAGCCCGGCCAGCGCGTGACGCGCGGCCAGCCGCTCCTCCGCGTCGCCTCGCCCGAACTGATCGACGCGCGCAATACCTTGCTCAGCGCAAGTGCCCAGCGCGCCAGCGCCGCTGAGGCGCTGCGTATCGCGCAGGGCAATCTCGCCCGCCAGAAGGCGATCACCGAGACTGCCGGCGGCGCGATGAAGGACTATCTTCAGGCCCAGGCCGACTTCGCCGCCGCCCAGTCCGCCGCGCGCCAAGCGGACTCCGCGCAGCGCGCTGCGCAGGACCGGCTGGCGCTGTTCGGCCGAACCGAGGGTGCCGGGACCTCGGCCTACACCGTCTATCGCGCGCCGGTTTCGGGCATCATCGCCGATCGTGCCGTGGCGCCGGGCCAGTTCCTGAGCAGCGGCAGCGCGACGCCGCTGATGACGATCACCGATCCCGCCCGGGTCTGGCTGGTCGCGCAGCTCGCCGAGAGCGAGGCGGCGAGCATCCGCGTCGGCGACCAGGTGGTCGTCACCACGCCGGCGCTGCCCGGCCAGCAGTTCACCGCGACGATCGACAATGTCGCCGCCGGCCTCGATCCCACCACGCACCGCCTGCCGGTCCGCGCGACCATCGCCAATCCGGGCGGCGCGCTGAAGCCGCAAATGTTCGCCGCCTTCACGATCCGCCGTCCGGTCGACAACGGCCAGGGCGTGCTGGTGCCGGCGGTGTCGGTGATCCATGAGGGCGATACTGCCCGCGTCTGGGTGCGCGCCAGCGACGGCCTGCTCTACGGCCGCAGCGTGCAGGTGGGCCAGACCGATGGCGGGCTGACGCGCGTGCTCGGCGGGCTGAAGCCGGGCGACCGGATCGTCGCCAAAGGCGCGCTGTTCGTCAACGAGGCGGGTCTCGGCGAATGAACCGCCTCGTTGAAATGGCGCTGCGCCAGCGGATGCTGGTGCTCACCCTGCTGATCGGCATGATCGCGGCGGGCGTGCTCGGCTTCCTCAACCTCAACATCGAGGCCTATCCCGATCCGGTGCCGCCGATGGTGGAGCTGGTGACGCAGAGCGATGGCATCTCCGCCGAGGAGATGGAGCGCAACGTCACCACCCCGATCGAGGTGGCGATCGCCGGCCTGCCGCATCTCACCGCGGTGCGCTCGATCTCGCTGTTCGGCCTGTCCGACGTGAAGATCCAGTTCAGCTATGACGTGACGCACGAACAGGCCCAGCAGATGGTGCTCGGCCGCCTGTCGCAGCTCGGCACCCTGCCGAACAACGCGCAGCCGCTGATCTCGCCTACCAGCCCGATCGGCGAAATCTATCGCTACCGGCTGAGTGGCCCCAGCGGCTATTCGGTGATGGACCTCAAGACCATCCAGGACTGGGTGCTCCAGCGCCGCTTCAAGCGCATCCCCGGCGTGATCGATGTGACCGGCTGGGGCGGCAAGCTGCGCTCCTATGAAGTCCAGCTCGATCGCGACAAGCTGACCGCGCACGGCATCACCGTCCCGCAGGTGCTTGCCGCGATCGGCAAGAGCGATTCGAACGTCGGCGGCCAGACGGTGAATTTCGGCGAGCAGGCGGCGATCGTCCGCGGCGTCGGGCTGATCCAGTCGACCGACGCGATCAACAACGTGCTGGTCGGCACCGCCGGCACCACCCCGGTACTGCTGCGCGACGTGGGGCAAGTGAAGATCGGCAACCTGCCGCGCCTCGGCGTGGCGGGCGAGGGCCAGGACGACGACATCGTCATGGGCATCGTGCTGATGCAGCGCGGCGCCCAGTCGCTGCCGACGATCAACCGCGTCAAGGAAGAGATCGAGACGATCAACACCACCGGCATCCTGCCGCCGGGGGTGAAGATCGAGCGCATCTATGATCGCTCGGACCTGATCTCGGTCACCACCCATACGGTGATGGAGAACCTCCTCGTCGGCGTGATCCTGATCTTCGCGCTCCAGTATCTGTTCCTCGGCGACCTGCGCAGCGCGCTGATCGTCGCGATCACGATTCCGTTCGCGCTCTCGGTCGCGGTGCTGATCCTGGTGATCCAGGGCGAATCGGCGAACCTGTTGTCGCTCGGCGCGCTCGATTTCGGGCTCGTCGTCGATGCGGCGGTGATCATGGTGGAGGCGATCTACCGAAGGCTGGCGGATCGCTCGCAAGCGATTTCGGAAGGGCGGATCCATGCGAGCCATGCCAATCGCTTCTCGGCGATCCTCCATGCCTCCAGCGACGTCAGCCGCGGCATCTTCTTCGCCGCCGCGATCATCATCGCCAGCTTCCTGCCGCTGTTCACGCTGACCGGCGTGGAAGGCCATATCTTTGGGCCGATGGCGAAGACCTATGCCTATGCCATCGCCGGCGGCCTGCTCGCGGCCTTCACCGTCTCCCCGGTGCTCTCGGCGCTGCTGCTGCCGGACAAGCTGAAGGAGGTGGATACCTGGGTGGTGCGCCAGATCCGCCGCGTGCTGGAGCCGGCGATCGCGTTCACGATCGCCAACCGGCTGCTCACCTTCGGTCTCGCCGGGCTGCTCGTGATCGGTTCGTTCGCGACCATCCGCGTGCTCGGTGTCGAGTTCCTGCCGCACCTGGAAGAGGGCAATCTCTACATCCGCGCCAGCCTGCCGGCGTCGATATCGCTCGAGGCGGGCGAGGATGCGGTGAACGGCATCCGCAAGATCATCGCCGGCTACCCCGAGGTCGACCGCGTCGTCTCGACCCATGGCCGGCCGGACGACGGCACCGATCCCACCGGCTTCTTCAACGCCGAGTTCTACACGCCGCTCAAACCCGCCAAGGAGTGGCCGGCGGGGGTAACCAAGGAGAAGCTCACCGCCGAGCTGCAGGCCAAGCTCGCGGCCAAATATCCGGGCGTGGAGTTCGAATTCTCGCAGTACATCCAGGACAATGTCGAAGAGGCGTCGTCGGGGGTGAAGAGCTCCAATTCGCTCAAGATCTACGGCAGCGACCTCGAAACGCTCGAATCGATCGCCAACCAGATCAAGGCGCAGATGGCGCAGGTGAAGGGCGTCGCCGATCTCGGCATCTCCGATTCGCTTGGCCAGCCGACGGTACGCATCGACGTCGATCGCGCCGCTGCCGCCCGCTACGGGCTGACGCCGGACGACATCAATTCGACCGTCGCCGCGGCGATCGGCGGCCAGTCGAGCGGCGACCTGTACGAAAAGGCGACCGACCGGCACTTCCCGATCGTGGTACGGCTCGATCAGTCGCAGCGCGACGACATCGAATCGATCCGCCGCATCCAGATCGGCGCGCCGTCGCCGACCGGCACCGGGCTGATCCAGGTGCCGCTGTCCGAAGTGGCGCAGGTGAAGCTCACCTCGGGTGCGTCGTTCATCTATCGCGAGCATCAGGAGCGCTATGTCCCGATCAAGTTCAGCGTCCGCGGGCGCGATCTTGGCGGAACGATCGCCGAGGCGCAGGCGCGCATCGCCCAGCATGTCCAGCTGCCGCCGGGCTATCATCTTGAATGGGCGGGCGAACTCGGCAACCTGACCAACGCCGTCAACCGGCTGGAGGTCGTCGTGCCGATCAGCCTGGTGCTGATCCTGGTGCTGCTGTTCGCGAATTTCGGCTCGATCCGCGACACGCTGCTGGCGTTTAGCGTCATCCCGATGGCGATGGTAGGCGGCGTGCTCGCGCTGGCGCTGACCGGCACCGCGTTCAGCATCTCGGCCGCGATCGGCTTCGTCGCCCTGTTCGGCATCGCGGTGATGGACGGCATCCTCATCGTCAGCACGTTCAACCAGAACGTCAACGAGGACATGGACCATGAGGCGGCGATGGCGGCGACGGTCCGGCATTCGCTGCGGCCGGTGATCATGACCTGCCTGGTCGCGGCGATCGGGCTGCTGCCCGCCGCGGTCTCCACCGGCATCGGCAGCCAGGTGCAGAAGCCGCTGGCGCTGGTGGTGGTGGGCGGCATGACGCTCGCGCCGCTGCTGATCCTGCTGGTGCTGCCGCCGCTGATCCTGAAGTTCTCGCGCCACCGCGGGGCGCATGGCCACACCGTCCGTCGCCACCATGTCGACGGCACCCCGATGGAGCAGGCATGATGCGCCGGTATTCGCTGATCCCGCTTGCCCTGCTCGCCGGCTGTACGGTGGGCCCGCACGACCTGACCAACCCCGTGCCGCTGCCGCCTGCCCAGGCGCCGGTGACGATCGCCCCGGTGCGCGGCGGCGCGCAGCAGCTGCTCGCCGGCGCGGCGCTGGTGCCGAACTGGTGGCAGGGCTTCGGCAGCGCGCAGCTGGATGCGCTGGTCGCCCAGGCGCTTGCCCACAACAACGACCTCGCCGCCGCCGAGGCCAATCTCCGCCAGGCGCAGGAACTGGCGCGGGCGGCTTCGGGCAGCACCGGGCCGCAGGTGGATGCGAGCTATCAGGCCCAGCGCACGCGGATTTCCAAGGCGCTGTCCGGCCCGCTCGCCGACCAGAACGACTATCTCTACACGCTGCACACCGCGCAGCTGACCGTCGCCTATCCGCTCGACCTGTTCGGCGCGGGCCGCAACAAGGTGCGCTCGGCGCGGGCGGCGGCGGCGGTGGCGGCGCACCGGCTGCACGCGGCGCAGGCGACCGCGATCGCCAATCTGGTGCTGGCGGTGATCCAGCACGCCGCGCTCCAGGCGCAGATCGACGCGACCCAGGCGGCGATCCGCGACAATCGCGATCTGGTCACCCTGCTCCAAAAGCGCCGTGCGCTCGGCGACATCGGCGAGGCCGATGTGGGCGCGCAGCAGACCGCGCTCGCCACCATCGAGGCCACGCTGCCGCCGCTGCTCCGTCAGGCGCAGCACCAGGCGGGGCTGATCGCGACGCTGACCGGCCAGGCGCCGGGCACCGCCACCGCTCTGCCGAGCCTTGCCGATTTGCAGCTGCCCGCCAGCCTGCCGCTCGCGCTGCCGGCGGACATCGTCGCGCATCGCCCCGACGTCCGCGCCGCCGAGGCGCAGGTGAAGGGCGCGGCGGCGGACGTCGGCTCGGCGATCGCCGCCCGGCTGCCCTCGGTCACGCTGACCGGCAATGCCGGCGGCTCCGCGACCCGCTTCCTCGACATGTTCAAGGACGGCAATCCGTTCTTCTCGATACTGGGCGGGGTGACCCAGCCGATTTTCCATGCGGGCGAGCTGAAGCACCAGCAGCACGCGGCGGAGGCGGCGCTGGAGGAGGCCAAGGCGCAGTACCGCGCGACGGCGCTGCAGGCGTTCCTCGATGTCGACGATGCGATTGCGGGCCTGCGGACCGATGCCGAGGCGCTCGATGCCGCGGCACGCGCCGAAGCGGCGGCGACGCGCACGCTGGCGATGACCCGGCGGCAGATGGAGCTGGGTGCGCTGGGCACGCTGCAGCTGCTCAATGCCTCGTCCGCGGCCTCGCAGGCCTCGGTGCAGCTGGTCCAGGCCAAAGGCGCGCGGCTGGCCGACAGCGTCGCGCTGTTCCTCGCCTCGGGGAGTAAGCCGGCAGATCTTCAAGCCGCCGGGCGCTGAAGGCATTCCCGGCCCCCAGCAGGCGCTGAGGGCCGGATCGACCGTTACTTCCCCGTCGCCGCGACGGTCGCCGGATTGACGTTCCAGCCGCGCACCGTGAGGTGCGGCACGGCGGTGATGCCCGAGGGGTAGCGCACGCTCAGCACGCGGTGCTGGCCGGGGAGCAGCGAGACATAGTTGTCGCTGTAATAGGCTGGCAGGATGCGCTTGCCCTCGGCATCGACCAGCGTGAACTTGGCATTCAGCACCGGCACCGTGCCCTTGTTGGCGACGGTGACGGTGATCGCCTTGTCCTCGCCCTCGATCTTGGGCGTGCTCGCCTGCACCTCCAGCGGCACCGAGGCGAGGCTGACCAGCGCGCGATAGGCGGTGTCGTCGCGGCCGCGCCAGTAGAAGTTGCGCGAGACAACTGCGCCCTTGGCGTCGCTCAGCGTCAGCTCGACGAGCAGCATCGGGCTTGCGGCATAGAGCCGGTCTAGCGGCACGGCGTCCAGCGTTGTCACGCGGTTGGCCCTGGCGTCGACCTTGTCGGTGCGCGCGAACAGCTGGACATTGTCGAGGCTGACGACGCGGGTCCTGGCGGTCAGCCCGCGCTGGTCGTCGCGGGTTGTGTTGAGCACCACCAGTTGGTTGTCCGGCAGGTTGAGCTGGATGTGGACCGGCTCCACGGCGGTCTTGGCGCCGTAATAGGAGGCCTGGGTGTCATAGTCCCAGCTGTAGATCTGCCACATGTTCGATGGCCAGGACGGGTGCGTCATCCACAGCAGGCGGCCGCTGTTCTTGGTCCAGAGATGGCCCAGGAACCCCTCGAACATCGCCTTGTGCGTCTCGAGGTTCATCATCTGCGCCTTGCGTTCGAAATCCTCGAAGCTCAGAGGCTCGCCGAACATCGTGGTCAGCGCAGTCATGAAGCTTTTGGTGTCGCCGTTCCCGCCGAAATGCCAGTCGTGATAGGCGAGCGTATCGGAGAGCGGCCAGCGATCCTTGGCCGGCATCGTCGCCGACACCGACTCCAGCGTGGAGAGCGAGGGCGTGCCGGTCTCGACCGAGAAGCCGGTGGCGAGATCGGTGAAATAGCCCACCGGCGCGCGGTAGTTGTACGGCCCCGAGCCCTGCAGGTTCACCACGTTCGAGCTGCCGGTGTACCAGCGGGTACCGTCCAGCTCGCGGATCGCCTGATCGAGCCCCTCGTTGAGCGTCGGATAGGGCACGCCCTCGTTGCGGCCGAACCACACGACGATCGAGGGGTGGTTGCGATAGCGGGCCACCGTGTCGCGCGCGTTCGCCAGGAACAGCGCGGCGTCATCCGGCTCGACCTGGAAATTCTGGGTCGACTGCCAGAAATCGTTGAGCACCATCATGCCGTTCTCGTCGGCAAGCTCGAAGAATTCCTCTTCGTCGTTGTTGCCCATCCAGTTGCGCAGGATGTTCATGTGCGCTTCGCGCTGGAGGCGGAAATAGGGGGCGAGCCGCTCGCGGCTGACCTGCTTCATCGCATCGTCCATGCCCCAATTGCCGCCGCGCGCGGCGATCTTCACGCCGTTGACGCGGATGACGAGATGCGGCTCGGGCAGCGTCTCCTCGGGGATGGCGGTGACCGCCTTCGACGTCTCACCCGCGGGGGTGAGCGATTCCGCCCAGCCGGTGGGGCTCTGCTTGAGCGCCTCGTGGCGCACGTCGACCAGCTGCTGTCCGGCGAGCGATCCGTCGGTGAGCTGCAGATTGACGCGGCGCAGCTGGCCGACATGATCGAACAGCGACAGGTCGTAGCTCACCTCGCGGATACCGAAGCGCAGCGCCCTGGTGTCGCTCGGCTGGCCACCCGCGGCGAGATCGATCTTGAGATCGTGCAGCGCCGGATCGCCATAGCCGTTCGGCCACCACAGCTTCGGATTGCGCACGGTGAGCTGGTGGAATTCGGACGGCGTGAAACGGACCTCGCCCCTGCCCGGTGCGGCGGTCACGGTCTTCTCGACCGTCACGTCATCGAACGCGGCGCGGATCGTCACCGGCTGGGCGGTGGCGGCGCGGTTCTCGAACGGCACGGTGATGTACACGTCTGCGCTGTCGGTGCGCGGCAGCGGCAGATCGGTCACGACATGCGGGTCGCCGATCTTGACGTCGCCGGTGGCGACCAGCTCGACCGGGCGCCAGATGCCGGTGTTGCGATCGCGGATGCCGGGGATCCAGTCCCAGCCCTCGGTCGCGACGAAGGTGGGGCCGTCGATGGCGAGCTGGCCGCCATTCTCGCCGACGCCGGCCTTGATCGACTGTTCGTGCGGGATGCCCGGATGCGGCGGCGGCGAGACGCGGACGGCGATGACGTTCTCGCCGGCGGCAGGCGTGATCTCAAACTGGCCGCGGATGAAGGCGCCGCGCGTGCCGCCCTGGCGCTGGCCGTTGACCCACACTTCGGACGCATAGTTGATGCCGCCGAACACCAGCGTCAGCCGCTTGCCCGCAGCCTCGGCCGGCACGGTGAAGCTGGTGCGGTACCAATAGTCCTGCCGCGCCAGGCTTTCGGGGATCTTGAGGTTGTTGAGGCCGTAATAGGGATCGGGGTACACGCCGCGATCGACCAGCGTGGTCAGCACCGTGCCCGGCACGGTCGCGGAATACCAGGTGCCTTCGGGCTTGCCGGGGCGCGAGAGCGTGCCGCCATCGGCGGACACGCCGGGGGCGGCGGCGAGCTGCCAG
>JAIYAA010000340.1 GCA_027489295.1 Sphingomonadales bacterium
AGGCCCTGTTCGACGCTCGCCTGGCGCAGCGCGGTGCGGGCAAAGGCGGCCATCGCCTCCACCGACGCGGCAGCGGCGAGCAGCGCCAGGGCTCGGATCGGCGCGAGCCCTTCGGCCAGGGCGAAGACCAGGGCGGCGGCGAGCGTGCCATAGCCGGCGAGCAGCCCCGCCACGATGCCGTCGCCTCGCGCCAGCGCCGCGCGGGCGCGGTCGAGCGGGCGGGAAAAGTCGGCGATCGTGTCGGCGACGCGCGGGGCGAGGCCATAGGCGATGATCTCGGGCCGTGCGGCGGCATAATCGACGAATGCGGTGCGCAGCGCGCCCAGCGCTTCGGCGGCGTCGGCGGCCGGGCCGGTGGTGAGGCGACGGGCGGCAAGGGTCAGCAGCAGGGGCAGCGCGGCGAGCAGCAGCGCCAGCGCCAGCGCCGCCTTCCAGCCGGCCAGCGCCACCAGGGCCACGGCGAACAGCGCGGCGGCGAGGCTGGCGGGGCGGCCCGGGCGGCGGACGACCAGATCCTCCAGCGCTTCGATATCGCCGATCAGCCGGGCGCTGGCATCGCCGCCGGCGAGGTCCGGCGCGGTGCGGCTGTCCTGCGCGGCGAGCTTGCCGAACAGGCGCCCGCGCAGGTCCGCCATCGCGGTAAGCGCGGCCTGGTGCGACAGCAGGCGTTCGCCGTAGCGGCCTGCGGTGCGCAGGATGGCGAGGCCGCGGATCGCCGCGCTGGGGATCAGATAGTTGAACGCGGCCACCGCCGCCACGCCGCTTGCGCCGGCGATGGCGCCGCCGGTCAGGAACCAGCCGGACAGGGCGAGCAGCAGGATCGCGGCCAGGCCGGCGATGGTGGCGCAGACCAGCGCCTGGCGCAGCGTGCGGCGTTCGGGCGCGGCGAGGGGAAAGGGGGTCACAGCGTCACCTCGGCATCGGCGGCCGCGATCAGGCGCGGATCATGGGTGGCGACGATCACCGCGCGGTCTGCGGCAACCGCGCGGATCAGCGCGGTGATCGCTGCGGCGGATGCATCGTCGAGATCGGCGGTGGGCTCGTCGGCGAGCAGCAGCGGACGGTCCGCCAGCAGCGCGCGGGCGAGGCCAAGCCGCC
Source organism: Sphingomonadales bacterium (assembly GCA_027489295.1). The sequence continues at coordinate 1,099 of JAIYAA010000340.1, forward strand.
GCCGTTCGCCGCCGGAGAGGCCGGAGCCGCGATGGTCGAGCGGCAGGTCGAGCGTCGCGCCGCGCTGGGCGAGCATCGGGCCAAGGCCGACGCGTTCGATCGCTGCAAGGAGGTTCGCATCGGTGGCGCCCGGTGCCGCAAGCGCGAGGTTGTCGCGCAGCGTTCCGGGTAGGATGAGGGGATGCTGCGCGGCCCAGGCGATCCCGTCGGGTGCCGATGCGGTCAGCGTGCCCTCGCTTGGCGCGATCTGACCGGCAATGGCGGCGAGCAGGCTCGTCTTTCCGCTACCGGTGGGGCCGGTCAGCGCGAGGAGGCCGGTGTTGCCGATCGACAGCTCGACCGGGCCGATCGTGCGGCCCGGCCAGGCGATCACCACGTCGCTGGCCTTGATGCCTGCGAACACCGCAGGGGCCGGAGCGGGCGCCACCAGTTCCGGCACCGCTGCAATCGCCTTGTGGGCCGCTTCGCCGAGCTGCTTGTCGTGATAGGCGGCCGCCAGTCGGCGCATCGGCAGGTAGAATTCGGGCGCCATCGCCAGCGCGAAGAACGCCCCGCGCAGCGTCAGCGTCTCCGGGCTGGGGAAGGGCAGCAGGCCCAGCAGGGCGAACCCGCAATAGACCGCCACCAGCGCGACCGCGAGCGCGGAGAAGAACTCCAGCACCGCGCTCGACAGGAAGGCGACACGTAGCACCGCCACCGTTCGGTCTGCCACTTCGCGGGTGGCGGCGCCCACCTGACGGGCGATTCGCTCCTCGGCGGCAAAATGGCGCAGGATCGGCAGCGTGCGGACCCGATCGACGAACAGGTCGGACAGGTCGCCGAGCGAATCGAGCTGGCGGTCGGACGCGCGCTTGGCCGCGGTGCCGGCCAGGAACATGCCGAACACGAACGGCACCAGCGTCCCGATCAGGATGCCCGCCGCCACCAGGCTGGCGCAGGCGATGATCGCCACCGCCGCCAGCGGCGCGGCCGCCGCCGCCACGCGGGCGGGGACGAAGCGCGTCTCGTAGCCTTCGATCGTCGCGACGTGATCGATTGCCAGCACCGCCGATTGCCCACTCGATGGGGCCGCACCGCTGCCGAGCAGCCGCTCTACCAGGCTGCGGCGGAGCGGCGCGGTGCTCGCCTGCGCGCCCCTCACCGCCAGCACCGGCACGCCCCAGGCGGTACCGGCGCGCACCAGCCCGCCGGCGAGCATCGCCGCGAACGCCCCCCCCGGCACGGCGTACCCGGTCGCCGCGGCGGCCACGCCGTCGGCGATGCCCCAAGCGAACAATGCCGCGCCGCACAAGTCGATGATCCAGGCGAGCCCGGCTTGTTTTTGAAGAGCCATATGAGACAATTTGTACAAGCGATTTCGGCAGTGCAACGGAATAGGGGATATCCCGCATAGGCGGTGGCGCCACCGAAGCCTAGGCCGCGAATACCGGCTCTTTGCTGAGGACAATATTATGGATATGGCAGTCGTAGAGCTGTCGCGCCTGCAATTTGCGCTGACAGCGATGTACCACTTCCTGTTCGTGCCGTTGACGCTGGGCCTTTCCTTCATCCTCGTGATCATGGAAAGCGTCTATGTTGTCACCGATCGCCCGATCTGGAGGGACATCACCCGTTTCTGGGCCAAATTATTTGGCATCAACTTCGTCCTCGGTGTCGCCACCGGGCTGACGATGGAATTCGAATTCGGGACCAACTGGTCCTATTACTCGCACTATGTCGGTGACATCTTCGGGGCGCCGCTGGCGATCGAGGGGCTGATGGCCTTCTTCCTCGAAGCCACCTTTGTCGGCCTGATGTTCTTCGGCTGGGATCGCCTGTCGAAGCGCCAGCATCTGATGGTCACCTTCCTCACCGCGCTCGGCACCAATTTGTCGGCGCTGTGGATCCTGGTCGCGAACGGCTGGATGCAGCACCCGGCGGGGGCGGTGTTCAATGCCGACACGATGCGCATGGAAGTAACCGACTTCGCGGCGGTGATCTTCAATCCCGTAGCGCAGGCGAAGTTCGTCCACACTGTCAGTGCGGGGTATGTCTGCGCCAGCGTGTTCGTGCTCGGCGTCTCGGCCTATTATCTGCTGCGCGGCCGGCATCTGGAACTCGCCAAGCGCAGCTTCGCGGTGGCGGCGGCGTTCGGCCTCGCGGCCTCGCTGTCGGTCGTCGTGCTTGGCGACGAGAGCGGCTATGCGCTGACCGACAACCAGAAGATGAAGCTCGCCGCGATCGAGGCCGAATGGCACACCGAAGCGGCCCCTGCCGGCATCACCGTGATCGGTTTCCCCTCGAA
>JAIYAA010000155.1 GCA_027489295.1 Sphingomonadales bacterium
AGCGACAAAAATCGACGCTGCGCCTTTCCCCTTTTTCCGGGGCGGCCGCTGCGCCTGAATTTCGGTGACCGCCGCTGCCTCAGTGAAGAGCACCGCGTCGGTGGAGTGGCTTCTATGCGGGGAGTTCCCGACCGTCAACGAGAAAATGAAACTTTCTGTCGTTTTCGTGACAAACCGGCCTGAAACCCGCAGAAATCCGTGATTTACGGCTTCTCAATCGGGGCATGCGATAGCCGTGCGGTGACCGAATCAACGCTCGAATCGCCGAATCAGGCCCCGGAATCGCTCCGGAATCAGGTGCGAAGGGCCGTGATCTGGCGCTCGGGCACCCAGATTCTGGGCCAGCTGCTCACCTGGTCGTCGACCTTCCTCGTCATCCGCATCCTCGCCCCCGCCGACTACGGCCTGTTCGCGATGACGCAGGTGGTGCTGGTGCTGCTCAACATGCTCAACGGCTACGGGCTGGCGAGCGCCCTCATCCAGCGCGAGGACGCCGGACGGCACGCACAGCGCCAGCTGTTCGGCATGCTGCTGCTGCTGAACGGCGGCCTCGCCCTGGCGCAGTTCCTCGCGGCGCCGCTCGCCGCGGCCTATTATCGCCAGCCGATGGTGGCCGAGCTGCTGCGCGTGCAGGCGCTGCTCTACCTGGCGACCCCGTTCATCGCGCTGCCCTACGCCCTGCTCGCCCGCAGCATGGATTTCGCCAAGCAGGCCAAGGTCAATTTCGTGTCGGCCCTGGCCGGGGCGATCACTGCGCTGGTCGGCGCCTATGCCGGCTGGGGCGTATGGACCCTGGTGCTGGCCCCCATCGTGCTGTTCGCCACCCGCGCGATCGGGATGACGGTGGCGGCGCGTGCACTGGTGTGGCCGAGCTTCGACTTTCGCGGCGCGAGCGACATGGCGCGCTATGGCGGGGTGATGGCGGCGGGGCAGGTCTTCTGGTTCCTGCAGAGCCAGGCGGACGTGTTCATCGCCGGGCGCATGTTCGATCCGCACCTGCTCGGCATCTATACGACCAGCCTGTTCCTCACCCAGATCTTCGTGTCGAAGTTCGTGCCGCCGCTCAACGAGGTCGCCTTCTCCGCCTATGCCAAGATGCGCGACGATCCCGCCGCGGTGGCCGCCGCCTTCGTGCGGGGCGCGCAGCTGATCCTGCTCGCCGCCATGCCCTTCTATATCGGGCTGGCCGCGACCGCCGAGCCGCTGGTTGCCGTGGTGCTCGGGCCGAAATGGGCCGAGGCCGCCCCCGTGGTGCATGGCCTCGCGCTCGTCATGCCGCTGATGACGCTGCAGGTGCTGTTCGCGCCGGCCAGCGACGCGCGCGGACGACCGGGCATCAGCGCGCGCAACGGCGCGACCGGCGCACTGTTCCTGCCGATCGCGTTCCTGATCGGCGTGCACTGGGGCATCCTGGGGCTCGTTGCCGCCTGGTACGTCGCCTACCCGCTGTACCTCGCCTTTTCGGCGCATCGTACGCTGCCGGCGATCGGGGTTTCCTATGCGCGGCTTGCCCATGCCATCGCGCCGCCGGTGTTCGCGGCGCTGGCGATGGGGCTGATCGTGACGCTCGTCGATCGCGAGCTGCCGCCGCTCGCGCCCCTGCCCCGGCTGGCGCTGCTCGTCGGAATGGGTGGCGCGAGCTATGTCGCGCTGCTGTTCGCCTTTGCCCGGCCGACGCTGGCCGGCGCGATCGCCCTGGTCCGCAATCGCGCCGGCTGAGCCTCAGGCCGCCTGGATGTAGGCGCGCATCGCATCGGCTTCCGATTCGATACGGTCGATCCGGTACTTCACCAGATCGCCGATCGAGATGAAGCCGATGCACGCCTGCCCGTCGATCACCGGCAGATGGCGGATGCGCCGCCGGGTCATCAGCGCGAGCGCGCCGAGCACCGACTCTTCCGGCCCGACCGTGATCGCAGGCGCAGTCATGACGCGGGACACCGGCAGCTCGAGCCCGATCGCGCCCTCGCGTTCGATACAGTGGATCACATCCCGCTCTGAAAAGATGCCGGTCACCTGGCCATTGTCGAGGACCGGCACGGCGCCGATCCGACGCGCTGCAAGCAGCGCCACCGCCTCCGCAACGGTGCGGTTCGAGGCGATGGACACGATGTCCCGCCCCTTGCCTTCGAGGATTGCCGCGATAGTCATCGCATTCTCTCCTTGGCTTTCATTTTTTAGGCGTTGTGTATCCCACGATTCGAGCCAAGTTGCAAAGACATGGAACAGCCCGACGGACTCGACGATCCCGCCTATGCCGCCTTCGCCTGGGGACGGTTCCGCCGCATCCTGTGGGGGATGGGGGCGGTGGCGATACTGGCCGCCGCCGCGGCCGAATATTGGCTGTGGGCGTGGATGGGCGAACTGCACATCGTCACCGCCATCGCCACCTTTCTGGGGGTGTTCCTCACCATCATGATGGCGGCGGCGCTGATGGGCCTGATGTTCCTGAGCTCCGGCAGCGGCCATGATGCGCAGGTGGAAGACCCGCTGAAGGACGAGGTCGACCTCGACTGAGCCTCAACGCTCCAGCTTGCGGGCGAAATGGAGCGTGGCGGTGCCGTTGGCGGGCACGGTGACGCGCCAGGTTTTCACGCCCTTGCGCTCGATGAGCGGCGCATCGGTATCGGCGATCGGATAGGGAATCGGCAGCTCGAAGGTGACGGGCGCGTCGTGCGCGTTGCTCACCTCGACCTCGAACGCCTCTCGCCGCCTGCCGCCGGGGCGGCCGATCACGGTGTAGCGCACATCGCTGCTGGTGCCGGGAAGCAGTTCCACCTCGTCCCCC
>JAIYAA010000041.1 GCA_027489295.1 Sphingomonadales bacterium
CCCGGCAGCAGCTTGAGCACGCGCTCCACGGCAGACTGGATCAGGTGGATGCTGGTCGATTCCAGCGGCTCGAGGAACCCGCTGGCAAGGCCGATGGCGATGACATTCCCGGCCCAGGCCGCGTCGCGCCGGCCGGCGCGGAAGCGGATCGGGCGCGGTTCGCCGAGCGCCGGCTCGTCCAGCCCGGCGAGCAGGGTCGCGGCGGCCTCGTCGTCGGATAGATGCCGGCTCGAATAGACGATGCCGTTGCCGGTGCGGTGCTGCAGCGGGATCCGCCACTGCCATCCGGCGCCGTGCGCGGTGGCGCGGGTATAGGGGGTGAAGTCGCGCGCGCGGGCGCTGGGTACCGCGAGCGCACGGTCGCAGGGCAACCAGTGCGACCAGTCGCGATAGCCGACACCCATCGCCTCGCCGATCAGGCGCGCATGGAAGCCGGTGCAGTCGAGGAACAGGTCACCCTCGATCCGGCGGTCGCCGTCGAGGTGGAGCGCCTGCATGTCGCCGGTCTCGCCGGCTCGCGCCACCGTCTCGATCCGGCCTTCATGTCGTACCACGCCGCGCGCTTCGGCATAGTCGCGCAGGAAGCGGGCGTAGAGCCCGGCGTCGAAGTGGAAGGCATAGGGCATTTCGGGCAGCACGCGCGCAGTGCGGGCCGGGCCCCGCTGCATCCGGTTCGCCAGCGCCGCGACGTTGTTAAGCGCATAGGCGGCGAGCGGCTCGGCCACGCCCTCGGCGAGACCGCGCAGCCAGGTATGGCGGAAGGCGAGCAGGCCGTTGTCGCGGCCGACATCGCCGAACGCGTGCATATAGCGGCCGCCTCGGGTCCAGCCGACGAATTCGATGGCCAGCTTGTAGCTCGCCTGGGTGGCGGCGACGAATGCGTCCTCGTCGATGCCGAGGCTGGCGTTGAACATCCGGATCTGCGGAATGGTCGCCTCGCCGACGCCCACCGTGCCGATCGCATCGGATTCAACGAGCGTGACGGTGAAGCCGGGGCCGAGGAAGCGGATCAGGGCGGCCGCGGTCATCCACCCGGCCGTGCCGCCACCGGCGATGACGATGCGATATGGTGCTGCGCTTGTCATGGCTCACCCCCCTCCGGTGCCGGCGGTACGGCCCGGTCTCCCGCGCGGGAAGACCGGGCCGCCGAACCTCAGAACTTGTACGTGATACCGAGGTAATAATCCCGGCCGTAGCGCTGATATTCGCGCACCAGCCGCTGGTCGCCGGCCTCGGTGGTGACGAAGGGCTGATCGGTCAGGTTCTTGGCCTGTGCCAGGATCGACAGCCCCTTCAGCGGACCGGCCTGGAATTCATAGCCGATCTGCGCGTCCAGCACGCCTTCGGACTTGCCGGTGCGGAACTCCGGGTTGGCCGAGAGGCCGGCCAGCTCCGCCAGGAAGCTGTCGCGCCAGCGATAGGTGGCACGCGCCTGGAAGCCGTTCTTCTCGAAATAGGCGGTGCCGGTGGCGATCCACTTGGACTGGCCGGGGATGGTCACCGCCTGGGTGGGGTTGCTGCCATAGACGACGCGGCTGTCGACATAGGTGCCGCTGGCGAAGATACCGAACCCGTCGAGCGCGCGGGCGAAGGTGCTGAACGGCACCGACGCCGTGGCCTCTGCCCCGAGGATGTCGCCGCGGCCGGTGTTGGCCGGCGTCGACACCAGGCCGAACTGCGCGTTCTGCGAGCGCACGATCGCAGCCGCTGCCGGGGGCAGCGCCGAGAGCAGCGCCGAGAAGTCGTACAGCGTGCTGTTGTTCGGATCGACGAAGTTGGTGAGGTGCTTGTAGAAGCCGGTCAGCGCCAGATAGCCGCCGCCGCGCAGGTATTTTTCCACCGAGATGTCGATGTTGGTCGACTGGTAGGGGCGCAGGCGGAAATTGCCGCCGTTCGAGCTGAACGGGCTGTTCTGCGGCAGGTTGCCGAGGCCGACCTTCGACAGATCGATGCCCACCGCCTGGGTGATGCGCTCCTGGTCGAGGCGCGGGCGCACCATGGTCTGGGCGGCGCCCATCTTGACGTAGAAGGCGTCCATCAGCTCGAGGCTGAACGTCGCCGAGGGCAGGAAGTTGGTGTACTTCGTGCTGTCCTTCACCGGCGCGGTGGTGACCACCCCGTTCTGCAGCGCCGCGATCGCGCCCGCCGAGCCCTGGTCGGTGTGCACCACCTGCAGGCCCAGCGTGCCCTTCAGCGCCTTGCCACCGACGGTGCCGTCGATGTTGACCTTGGCGTAGCCGGTATAGACCTTCTCGGTGACGGTGTTGTCGCGCACCAGCGAGTCCGGTCGGTTGTCGAACACCGGGCGGAGCAGGCCGTAGACCTTGAGCGGATCATAGGTCAGCATCTTGGGCACGCCGAGATAGGCGAGCGCGACCTGCTGGCTCAGCACCGCGTCGGACGGGACGGCGAAGCTGGTCGGCGTGCCGCTGGCGATCGTGCAGCCGGTGCCGGCGCCCGGCGGGCAGAGGAAGTAGGAGGTGTAGCGGCTCTGCTTCTCGCGACGGCTGAAGTTGGCGCCGACTTCCCAGCTCTTGACGATGCTGCCGCTGAACTCGCCGTTGAAGCTGGCGCGCAGCGACTTGAGGTCGTCCTCGAAGTCCGGGCGGTTGAGGAAGCCGGCCTGCACCACCGACTGGGTGCCGTTATAGCCCCAGCCGCGCGGGTCGGTCAGCTTGATCACGCTGGTGTTGGAGTAGTCGAGCGTCGGCACGATGCTGAATGTGCCGTTCGCGTTCTGGTTGATCTTGATCGTGTCCTTCGCGCCGCTCTGGTTATACCCGGTGCCCGAATAGGTTTCGAGCAGGAAGTCGGTGCGGGTCGCGTGGCTCCAGCTGGCGTCGACGACGAAGTGGATGCTGTCGCTCAGCTTGAAATCGTTGTTCCAGCCCAGCGAGACGTTCTCGGCCTTGCGCTTGTTGTAGTCGTTGCGTTGCACCGCCACAACGTTGCTCAGCGTCGCGCTGGTCACCAGGCCGTTCTGGACCTGATAGCCCGGCTGGATGACCGCGTTCGACCCCCATTGCGGCGCGATCGGGAACTCGATGCCGCGCAGGCGCTGGGTTTCCTCGAAGTGCGAATAGAGGCCGTCGAAGGTCGAGTGGAAGTTCTCGCTCGGCTGCCACTCGACGGTTGCGACGCCGCCATAGCGCTTGAGCAGGTTCGACTGCACGTACGGCTTGGCGCCGCCGAGGAAGAGGTTGCCGCCGGCGGCGGATTCAGCGGGGAAGCCCCAGGCCGCATAGCGCTCGATCTGGGTCGGCGTGTTCTGCGCCGAAACGCCGATGGCGATGCCCAGCGTGTCGTTCAGGAACTTGTCCACATAGGTCGCCGAGGCGCGATAGCCGTAGCGCGTGCCGTCCGGGTTGAGCGCCTTTTCCTCGTTCATCTGGCCGCGCGCGGCGACGACGAAGGTGCGCTTCTGGTCGAGCGGGCGCAGCATGCGCAGATCGACCGTGCCGGCGATGCCTGCGGCGATCAGCGAGGCGTCGGCCGACTTGTAGACGTTGACGTTCTTGAAGAATTCCGACGGATACTGGTCATATTCCACGCCGCGGTTGTCGCCTACGGTCACCTGCTCGCGCCCGTTGAGCAGCGTGGTGGAGAAGTCCGGGCCGAGGCCACGGATCGATAGGCGCTGGTCGCGGCCTTCGAGGCGCTGGGCGGTGACGCCGGGGATGCGCGCCAGCGAGTCCGCAATCGAGACGTCGGGCAGCTTGCCGATGTCTTCGGACGAGACCGAGTCCACGATCATCGTGTTGTTGCGCTTGATGTTCGCCGAGGAGGCGAGCGCCGCGCGGAAGCCGGTGACGGTGATCGTCTCGACCTGGCTGTCGTCCTGCGCGGTGGTGGCGGGCGCGGCTGCGTCCTGTGCGAAGGCGGCGGTGCTGAAGCTGAAGGCGATCGCGGCGGCGCTGGCGCCGAGTGCGATACGGGCGGCGCGACGGCCGCGGAACGTGCTGAGTACCATGTCTCTCCCCAATCTCGTCTGTACTGCCGGCTCTTGCGTGGCCGGATGAAGCCCGCCCCATGCGGGATGCGCTGGATCTGCGCAGTGCTGCACTCAATCTTGCAAAAGGGGGTATGGAGGCCAGCCACTCACATACGTATTCAGGCCCGTTTCGGACCCTCTGTGGCTTTTACGTACCCCTGGCGCGATTGACGCGGGGCCTGCAACGCGCCCATGCATAATATGCGATGCGGCGAGGACGGCCGCACGTGGGGAGGAACCGGGATGGGTATGCAGCGCAAGCCTACATCATTCGATATTGCCCAGCTGGCGGGGGTTTCGCAGCCGACCGTTTCGCGCGCCCTGCGCGGCGAGGCCGGCGTAAACCCGGCGACGCGGCTGCGTATCGAGTCGATCGCCAAGCAGTTGAACTACCGGGTCGACAAGGCGGCATCCAATCTCCGCACGCGGCACTCGCAGACGCTGGCGCTGCTGTTCTTCGAGGACCCGACCTCGGACGATTCGCTGATCAATCCCTTCTTCCACTCGATGCTGGGATCGATCATCCGTACCTGTGCCGAGCATAATCACGATCTTCTGATCAGCTTCCAGCAGCTCTCCAGCGACTGGCACACCGATTACGAGGATGCGCGCAAGGCGGACGGGCTGATCCTGCTCGGCTATGGCGATTTCGAGCTGTACCGTGCGCGGCTGAAGGCGCTGCAGGATGCGGGCACCCATTTCGTGCGCTGGGGATCGGTGCTGTCGGAAGGCGCCGGTCTCACCGTCGGTTGCGACAATCGCGGCGGCGGCGCCGAGGCGACGCGGCACCTGCTCGGCCTCGGCCGCAGGCGCATTGCATTTTTGGGTACGGCGTCGAGCCACTATCCCGAGTTTCACGAGCGCTACCGTGGCCATGCCCAGGCGCTGGCCGGGGCGGGGATCGCCGAGGATCCCGCCCTGCAGATCGACGCGATCACCACGGAGGAATCCGGGGCGGCCGCAGCCCAGGCGCTGCTCGACAGCGGCGCGCAGTTCGACGCGATCCTCGCGGCGAGCGACCTGATCGCGATCGGCGCGATGCGGGCGCTCCAGGCCTCGGGCAAGCGCATTCCAGAGGATGTTTCCGTGATCGGGTTTGACGATATACCGGCGGCGAGCCTCGCCGGCCCGCCGCTGACGACGGTGATGCAGGATCCGCGGCTGGCCGGCCGCACGCTGGTGGAGACGCTGATCGGGCGGATCCGCGAGCGGCCGATGGCGCCGGCGCTGCTCCCCACCAGGTTGATCGTCCGCAAGTCGTGCGGGGCGTGAGCGTGGAGAAACCGCGCCAATCCTTCGCCGGGCTGTGGAACATCAGCTTCGGCTTTTTCGGCATCCAGATCGGCTTCGCGCTGCAGAACGCCAACATGAGCCGCATCTTTCAGTCGCTCGGCACGCGGCTGGACGATCTGCCCGCCTTGTGGGTGGCGGCGCCGCTCACCGGATTGCTGGTGCAGCCGATCATCGGGCACCTCAGCGACAAGACCTGGCTGGGCCGGCTGGGGCGCCGGCGACCCTATTTCCTGGGCGGCGCGATCCTCGCCGCGCTCGCGCTGCTGCTGATGCCGGAGAGCCCGGCGCTGTGGTTCGCGGCGGGGTTGCTGTGGGTCCTCGACGCCTCGCTCAACATCTCGATGGAGCCGTTCCGCGCGTTCGTCGGCGACATGCTGCGCAAGGACCAGCACAGCGCCGGCTATGCCGTGCAGACCGCGTTCATCGGCGTGGGCGCGGTGCTGGGGTCGATCTTCCCCTGGGCGCTGGAGCATCTCGGCGTGTCCAATGCCGCGGTGGCGCACGGCGTGCCGGACACGGTGAAATATGCCTTCTGGTTCGGGGGAGCGGCGCTGTTCTGCTCGGTGCTGTGGACCGTGGTGACGACGCGCGAATACAGTCCGGCCGAAATGGCGACCTTCGAAGGCCCGCCGGCGGCGGACGCGGGCACGACGGTGCGGCTGCTCGCGGCACGGCGACCGGCGGCGGGCCTGCCCTGGATCGTCGCGGGCGCGCTGGTGGTATTGGCGGTCGCGCGGTTTGCGCTGGAGAAGGAAGTCTATCTGCTCGGCGGGCTGCTGATCGCCTACGGCCTCGCCCAGATCGTCGCGATCCTGCGGGCGCGGGCGGGCAAGGCCAGCATGCTCGGCCATATCGTCGGCGACTTTGCCGGCATGCCGCCGCTGATGCAGCGGCTGGCGGTGGCGCAATTCTTCAGCTGGTCGGCGTTGTTCATCATGTGGATCAACACCACGCCGATCGTCGCCGGTGCCTTCTACGGCGCGCCCGATCCCAAGAGCGCGGGCTATCAGGAAGGCGCCAACTGGGTCGACGTGCTGTTCGCCACGTATAACGGCGTCGCGGCGGTGGCGGCGGTGACGCTGCTGCCCTTCCTCTCCGCTCGCTTCGGCAAGGCGCGGACGCATATCTTCGGGCTGGTCTGCGGGGCGGCAGGCTATGCCAGCTTCTTCCTGGTGCGCGATCCCCACTGGCTGATCGCCAGCGAGATCGGCATCGGCATCGCCTGGGCCTCGATCCTCGCAATGCCCTATGCGATCCTCGCCTCCAGCCTGCCGCAGGCGAAGCTCGGCATCTATATGGGGCTGTTCAACGTCTTCGTGGTGGTGCCGCAATTGCTGGTCGCGACGGTGATGGGCTCGATCATGAAGCGCTTCTTCCCCGGCGAGCCGATCTGGACGATGGCCTTCGCAGCGGCGACGCTGTTGCTGGCGGCGCTGGCGATGCTACGGGTGGCGGTGCTGTCGCGGGATTGAAGGGCGGCAGCCCCTTATCCCGGCCGCCGCGCGTCGAGCGCAATCCGCAGCATCTCGCGGGCCATCTGCACCTGATCGGGCGTCGGTTCGCCCAGCACGCCGCGCGCGGCCAGGGGGAGATGTTCGACGGGCGGCCCGTCGGTCTGGAAGACGAGGTGGTCGAACATTGCCCGCCAGGCCGCGCGCTGATCTGCAGGCAAAGCTCGGATCGAGAACAGCGCGTGGAGCAAGGCATCCTGTGCGCCGAGCACGTCCTTGCGCGCCGGGTTCCACCAGTAATTGGCGAACAGGTTCAACGTCTCCAGCGATTCCACCGCGTGCCACCAGTGGAACGGGATGTAGAGCGCGTCGCCCGGCGCCAGTTCCGCCACCAAGGCATGCGCGGCCGCCTCGGCATAGCGCGGAAAGCGGGCGAGGTCGGGCGCGGCGGGGTCGACGAGGCTGATCGGTGTGCCCGCCGGGGTCAGCTCGATCGGTCCCATATAGAGGTTGCCCACCTGCTCGGGCGGGAACAGGGTGAAGCGTCGCCGACCGGTGACGACGATGCCGACATTCTCCATCTGGTCGTAATGCGTCGCGACCTTGATGGCGTTGCCCAGCCAGAGCCGCGGCGGCACACCCTCGATCCAGTCGAGCGCGTTTTCTTCCGTGAAGCCGGGGAGCAACTCGGGTGCGGGGATCGATTGCACCGCCATCGCATAGCCGGTGGGGCGTTCGTGCTCGCGCAGCAGCCGGTCGAGGAACGGCCCCAGCGGCGAGGTACCGCGCTGGAAGTTCAGCCCGGTCATGTCGTCGGTATAGAAGAAGCGCCCCTGGATCGCCGGATCGCCGACGATCGCGTTGACCGGCCGATCGTGCGCGAAGCGGCGCAGATAGGCAACCGCGGCCGCGTCGCCTTCGCGGCTGGCACGCACCGCCGGCCAATCGGCGGCGAGCCCGCGGAAGACGACGGGCTGGCCCGCCGGGCGGATTTCGGCATGGAAGCGGGCGGCGTCGATCGGCCCCAGTTCGCGCACCGGGCGCGGCGCGGGGAGGGCGGTCATGATGCCTGCCGCAGCGGGGGCAGCGCGCAGCCGATCTGGCGGAGATACTCGTCCTGAAGGGGCATGGCGTCGGCCGTTTCGTCAATCACTTGGGCGATGTGCTTGAGACGCTCGAGCGTCTCGGCATCGGATAGCAGATCGGCGACCGGATGATAGCCCTGCGGCACCACGCCTTGGCCGTTCATCACCGCCAGCCAGCTTGCCTCGGGGAACAGCTCCTGATGTTCGCGGAAGATGCGGCCGTTGCGGGCGAACATGGCGAGCTTCTCGCGCAGGCCCTCTGGCGGGTCGAGGTCGCGGCAGCGGCGCCAGAAGGCGGTGTCGTCGCGCTCGGTCGCCTTGTAGTGGAGGATCAGGAAGTCGCGGATGTCGACATATTCCTGCGCCGTGTCGCGGTTGAAGCGGTCGATTTCGACCGCGTCGAAGCCCCGGCTGGGGAACAGTGCCATCAATCGCGCGATGCCCGACTGGATCAGGTGGATGCTGGTCGACTCCAGCGGTTCGAGGAAGCCGCCTGCCAGCCCCAGCGCCACGACATTGCCGATCCACGCCCGATCCCGGTGCCCGGCCCGGAAGCGGAGCTGGCGCGGCTCGGCCAGCGCCGGGCCGTCGAGATTGGCGAGCAGCGTCGCCATCGCCGCATCGTCGGAAAGGTGGTCGCTCGCGTAGACATAGCCGTTGCCGATGCGGTGCTGCAGCGGGATGCGCCATTGCCATCCGGCGGGGCGTGCGGTGGCGCGGGTGAGGGGCACCTGGTCCCCGCCCAGCGCGCAGGGCACGGCGACGGCCCGGTCGCAGGGCAGCCACTGCGTCCAGTCGTTGAAGGTGGCGCCCATCGCGCCTTCGATTAGCATGCCCTGAAAGCCCGAGCAGTCGACGAACAGGTCGCCTTCAATCTCTGCGCCCGACTCCATGCGCACGGCGCGGACGTGGCCAGTCTCGCCGTGACGCGATACCTCGGTGATCACCCCCTCGGTGCGGCGCACACCCAGCCCTTCCGCGAGCCGGCGGAGAAAGGCGGCGTACAAACCGGCATCGAACTGGAAGGCGTAGCCCAGCTTCGCCAGCGCCGAATTGGGCTGGTCCGGCCGGGGATGGGCGAAGCGGCCGCGCTTGCCGGCGACGATTCCGATCGAATAGGCATCGAGCGGGGTGGTGTCGCCCAGCGCGCGCGTCTTCAGCCAGAAATGGTGGAACTCCACCCCCAGCATGTCGAGCCCGTATACCCCGAACGGGTGGACATAGCGCTCGCCGATCCGCCGCCAGTCGACGAATTCGATGCCGAGCTTGTAGGTGGCCTTGGTCTCGCGGACGAACGCCGCCTCGTCGATGCCGAGCATCTGGTTGAACAGCACGATGTGCGGGATCGTCGCCTCGCCAACCCCGACCGTGCCGATGGCGTCGGATTCGACCAGCTCGATCGACAGCCCCGGCAACTTGCCGATCAGCCGGGCGAGCGCGGCCGCGGCCATCCAGCCGGCGGTGCCGCCGCCGACGATGACGATGCGGCGGATCCGATCGTCCCTCACACCGGCGATCCCGGCGCGGCGAACGGCGCTTCCTCGGCGAAGGAAAAGGCGGGCAGGGCGTCCGCTTGCGGTGCGGCGGGCCTGGGCTGCGGCGCGATCTTGGCGAGGAACTCGCCATGGGTAGGCATGCGCTGTGCGGTTTCCCAATAGCCCTGCCGCATCTGCTCCAGCGCCTGCGCCACGCGGTTCTCGTCCAGCGCGTCGGCCATGGGTTCATACTCTTCGGGGACGATGTGCTGGCCCAGACAGACCGCGATCCAGCTCGGGTTGGCGAACAGTTCCATGCCCTCGCGGAACAGCCGGCCCTTGGTGCGGAACAGCTCGATCTTGCGCGCCAGGCTGTCGGGGATGTCCATCGTCCGGCAGCGGTTCCAGAAGGGCGTGTCGGTGCGCTCGGTCGCCTTGTAGTGGAGCACGATGAAGTCGCGGACGTCGTCGTACATCTCGCGCATCTGGCGGTTGTATTCGTCGCGCTCGACGGCGGCGAAGCGCTTGTCGGGGAACAGCGCGAGCAGCCGGGCGATGCCGCTCTGGATGAAATGGATGCTGGTCGATTCCAGCGGTTCGATGAACCCGCTCGACAGGCCGAGCGCGACGACGTTGTGGCGCCACATTTCGCGTCTCCGGCCGGTGACGAAGCGGATCCGGCGCGGATCTGCGAGCGGCGCGCCTTCCAGCGAGGCGAGCAGCTGCGCCTCGGCGGTGTCATCGTCGAGGAAGTCGCTGCAATAGACCAGGCCGTTGCCCACCCGGTGCTGGAGCGGGATGCGCCACTGCCAGCCGGCCTCGCGCGCGGTGGAGCGGGTGAAGGGGGTGGGCTCGCGGACATTTGCGCACGGCGCGGCGACGGCGCGGTCGCAGGGCAGCCAGTGCCGCCAGTCTTCATAGCCGGTCTTCAGCGCCTCCTCGATCAGCAGGCCGCGGAAGCCCGAGCAATCGATGAACAGGTCGCCGGCGACGGTGCGGCCGTCGGCCAGCGTCACCGACTGGACGAAGCCGTCCTCCGCGCGGAGCGCGACGTCGGTGATCCGCCCCTCGATCCGCTGGATGCCGCGCGCCTCGGACAGGCGGCGCAGCAGCTGGGCGTAGAGCCCGGCATCGAAGTGGAAGGCATAGGTCAGCTCGCGCACCGGCGTCTGCGCGGTGGGCGAGGGGCGGCCGAACTTGCCTTGCGCGGCGGCGACCGCGCTCATCGACCAGGCGGCGATGTCCGGCATCGGCCGGCGGGCGCGTTCGCGCAGGTAGAGCTGGTGGAAATGCACCCCCTGCAGATCCTGCGCATATTGGCCGAAGGGATGGAAATAGCTGTCGTTCAGCCGGCCCCAGTTCACGAACTCGATGCCGAGCTTGAAGGTGCCCTTGGTCTCGGCGAGGAAGGTGTTCTCGTCGAGCCCGATCATCGTGTTGAAGGTGAGGATCGGCGGGATCGTCGCCTCGCCGACGCCGACCGTGCCGATCTCGTCGGATTCGATCACGGTGACCTGGGTGTAGCCGTTGTTGAGGAAGCGGGAAAAGGCCGCCGCCGCCATCCAGCCGGCAGTTCCCCCGCCGACGATCACGACGTTGCGGATGCTATGTTCGTTCATGCAAATGTCTCAGCTGAGCGGCGCGAAAGGCGGCCGGCGTGGGCAGTGGGGCGATCGCCTGGGCAAGGCGCGCGCGAAGGGCATCCATGGCGCGCGCGGCATCGGCCGGTGGCACCGCTTCGGCGAGCGGATCGATGCGGCGCGGGCGCACGCCCTGGCCGAACAGCACGGCGAGCCAGCTGTCGCGATCGAACGTCTCTTCCTCGTAGAAGGGCAGGCGGCCGCGTTCGCCGAAGAGGCGCAGCGTATGAGCGAGCGACTCCGGCGGTTCGGTGCCGGTGATTTCCTGCCAGAAGGGGCCCCCGCGGCGGCTGGTGATGTAATGGAGCAGCACGAAATCGCGCGCGCGGCGGGCTTCGGCCAGGCTCTGTCGGTTATATTCGGCCTGCTCCAGCGGGTGCGGCTCGCCCGCGGGCAGCATCGTGATCACGCGGTCGATCGCGCTGTGGGCGAGGTGGAGGTTGGTCCATTCGAGCGGCTCTATCACGACCGCGGCATCCCCGATCGCGATGACATTGTGCCGCCAGGGTTCGAGCATGGCGCCCGATTCGAACGCAATCGGTTCGGCGTCGTTCGTCTCTTCGCCGGCTACGAAGACACGGCCGGATTGCAGCGCGCCGCTCCAGCGCCAGCCGGTTGCCTCCGCCTGGACCGTTTCGACCACGGGCAGTTCCGCCGACAGGGACGACGACAGCAGCAGGCGGTTGCAGGGCAGCCAGCGTCGCCAGTCCTCGCGGGGGCCGCCCAGCACCGCGTGCAGCCGCGCCGCGGGGCCGGTGCAATCAAGATAGAGATCGGCGGTGAGGGCGCTGCCGTCGTCGCGGGCTACTTCGGCGATGCCGCCCGTCGGTGCGGGCACGACGCCCGCCAGCATGCCCTGCTCGACCCGTACGCCTATGTGCCGGCAATAGGCAGCCAGCATCACGGCATAGCGGGGCAGATCGAGCGCCAGCCCGAAGCCCTGATCGGCGAGGGGACCCTCGGCTTGCGGCAGCACGAACCGGCCTGCCGCGCCCATGGCCGCCGCCGCCGAAAACGCGTCGAACGGCGCCACCGAGCCTGCGGCTGCCGCCCTCGCCCAGAGCAGGTGGAACGGCGCGCTGCCCATCGGCGCGCCGTGTGGGCCATACGCGTGGAGATAATCGCCGCCATCCGCGCCGTCGCCGCTCCAGCCCAGGAAGCGCGTTCCCAGCCGATAGGTGCTGCCGGTTCGCAGCACCGCGTCCTCCAGCCCGATGCCCAGATCGTCGTGGAAGCCGAGGATCGAGGGCAGGGTGCTGGCGATCCGGTCCGCCAGGGCATTGTCCGGCGTCGGGACGGGCAGGATGGCGACGTCCAGCAACGGCACGCGCCGCTTGAGCGCCGCCGCCGCCGACCAGCCGGTAACGCCGCCGCCCACCACCAGAACCCGCTTCGGCGCCGTCATGCAGCGGCGGCCATCGCGCAGTAGCGATCGATGTAGCGCAGATGCTCGGGCACCCGGGCGGCGGTAGCGGCGATCTCCGCCTGCAGCGCCTGCATGCCCCGCATCAGTGTCGCGCCGTCGGCTTGGTCGGCGCGGGGATCATAGCCTTCGGGCACGATGCCCTGGCCGACATAGACGGCGATCCAGCTCGCATCGAGGAAAACCCCTTCGCGATACTTCACCACGCGCCCCGCGCGACGGAACAGCTCGATCTTCTCCGCCAGACTGTCCGGCACCGCCATGGTGCGGACATAGTTCCAGAAGTCCGTGTCGGTGCGGCTGGTCGCGTGATAGTGGAGAATCAGGAAGTCGCGGATGCGATCATATTCCAGGTCAATCAGCCGGTTGAATTCGTCGCGGTCGACAGGCGAGATGGCCTTGTCGGGGAACAGTTCGATCAGCGCGGTGATCGCCTGCTGCACCAGGTAGATGCTGGTCGATTCCAGCGGTTCGAGGAAGCCGCTCGCCAGCCCGATCGCGACGCAATTGTGGGCCCAGCTTCGCCGCCGGCGCCCTGCCCGGAAGCGGAGCTGCCGCGGATCGGCGAGCGGGGCGCCTTCCACCGCTTCGGTGAGCGCGCGCGCCGCCGCGTCGTCGGAGGTGAAGGCGCTGGCATAGACATAACCATTGCCGGTGCGGTGCTGCAGCGGGATGCGCCAGCGCCAGCCCGCCGGCATCGCGATGGCGCTGGTGTAGGGCGTAACCGAGGTCTCGGTGCGGCACGGCATCGCCACCGCACGGTCCGCCGGCAGCCAGCGGCTCCAGTCCTCGAACGGCTCGTCCAGCGCCTCGCCGAGCAGTAGCGAGCGGAAGCCCGAGCAATCGATGAACAGGTCGCCTTCGATCACCTGCCCATCGTCGAGCCGGATCGCGGTGATGTCGCCGCTCGTCCCGTCGCGCAGCACCTCGACCACGCGGCCCTCGGTGCGGCGTGCGCCCAACCCCTCGGCGATCGTGCGCAGATACGGCGCGAACATCAGTGCGTCGAATTGATAGGCATAGCCGTAGGTGGAGGTTAGCTTTTCCGGATCGGCCTCGGGCAGATCGAAGCGATTGGCGCGCGCGAGCATGCAGGCATAGGAAAAGCGTTCGAGCGGCGGCACGTCCACGCCCTGGGCACGCAGGCGGGCCCAGTAATGGTGAAAGTCCACGTCGCCCTTGCCCCGGCCGAACGTGCCGAAGGGATGGATGTAGCTGTCGCCCAGCTTGCCCCAGTTGCGAAACTCGATGCCCAGTTTGAACGTGCCGCGCGTCCAGGCCATGAAGTCGGCCTCGCGGATCCCCAGCTTTTCGACGAAGCCGCGAATGTGCGGCAGGGTCGCTTCGCCGACACCGATCACGCCGATCGCTTCCGATTCCACCAGATGAAGGTCGCAGCGGCCCGGCAGCAGCTTCGCGAGGGCCGCAGCCGCCATCCAGCCGGACGTGCCGCCCCCCACGATTACCACCCGCTGGCCTGGATGCGACGCCATCGACTCTCCCCTCATTCTCTTTTCCGGTACGTTTCCAGCAATCTAGTGGGTGCTGTCAAACCTGTTCGCGGGGGAATGGGTCGACCACGCAATTTTCCGGACGTTGCAGAGCTGCAACATGCATAGGGGAAAAAACGGAGCAGTGTTAGCGCTCTCATTGCCATTATGTTTCGTTTCTGGTTCTTATTCGAATCAAGAGAGTAGCCCTGGGACCAGCCCGGGCATCAAGAGGGGAGGAGTGCGCGGCATGTCGCAGCCGAAAGTGCATCGTTTTCAGAAATCTACAATGTTTCTGCGGAGTGTCTCCGCCACGGCGCTGTGCGTCGCGGGGATGATGGGGGTCGCACATGCGCAGACCACCGTTCCGGCGGATCCCCAGGCGGATCAGACGCAAGCCCAGACGCAGGACCAGATCGTCGTCACCGGCATCCGTGCCAGCCTCGCCACGGCCCAGTCGATCAAGCGGAATTCCGACACCGTTGTCGACGCGATCACGTCGCAGGACATCGGGTCGCTGCCGGATCGCTCGGTGACCGAGGCACTGCAGCGCGTGCCGGGCGTGTCGATCAACCGCTTCGCCGGTTCGAACGACCCGGATCACTTCTCCGTCGAAGGCTCGGGCGTCGCGGTCCGCGGCCTCACCTTCGTGCGTTCCGAATTCAACGGCCGCACCGCCTTCGCGGCGGGCGTGGGCGGCCAGGCGCTTAACTTCGCTGACGTGCCGTCCGAACTGCTCGGCTCGGTGATCGTCGCGAAGAACACGACCGCGGAGATGATCGAAGGCGGTCTCGCCGGTACGGTCAACCTCAACACGCGGAAGCCGTTCGATCGCACCGGCTTCCACGCCGCGGGCAGCATCGAAGCCAATTACGGTGACATGCGCAAGAAGTGGACGCCGACCGTCTCGGGACTCATCACGAACACCTGGGATACCGGCATCGGCCGGATCGGCGTGCTCGCCAGCGGCGCCTTTTCGCGGATTCAGAGCCGTTCGGACGGCCTGCAGATCGCCAACTATCAGACGCGTGACGGCGCGCTGGTCAATGCGGCCAACACCAACGGCACGCTGGTTTGCCGCAACCCGCTGCCCTCGTCGTCCGACACGCGCACGCTGCCGGCCTCCGGTGCCGCCTGTGGCAATGTCGGCGCCGCCGGCGCGGACGGCTTCGCCGATTACGCAACCTCGCGCGTGGCACCGGTGGGCGGGCAGTTCCGCACCCAGCTGTTCGATCGCAAGCGCGACGGCGCTTCGCTGGCAGCGCAGTTCGAATCCATCGATCACCGTACCACGCTGACCGCGGAATATGTGCGCTCGCACACCACGCAGGAGTGGAGCGAGTACACGTTCGAAACCGCGCCGGACCTGGCCGAGTACACCACCTATCCGCTTGGCTGCCAGCAAAACGATGCGGGCCCGGCCAACTCCACCGGCGGCGCCACCTCGCGCGCGCAGTGCCAGGTCGGCAAGTTCAAGGACTACACCTACGACAGCAACGGCCTGTTCCAGTCGGGCTATATCGTCAACACCAGCAACGCCTGGCGCGGCAACCTCGCCAACTCGCCCTATGTGCCTGTGGGTGGCCTGCAGCAGTCGATCGCGCGGCGCCAGTCGAAGGAAGAGACGCTCAACCAGGATTGGAGCCTGCGGCTTCGTTCGGAGCTGACCGATCGCCTCACCGTCACGCTCGATGGCCAGGTCGCGAAGTCGCGTCACCAGCAGCTCGACTTCTCGGTGTTCGGCTCGAGCTTCGCGGACCAGGAACTCAATATCTCGGGCAACCTGCCGACGGTAATCGCGCACAAGCCGCAATATCTGGCCTATAACTGGTCGGGTTCGGCCAGTGCACCGCTCGCGGCGGCTACCGAGTCCCAGTATTTCACCGATCCGCACTTCCAGTTCTGGCGGGCGGCGATGGACCACCTCGAGGACAGCACCGGCACGCAATATTCGTTCCAGGGTGACCTGGAGTATAAGTTCAACGAAGACTCGTTCGTGCATCGCGTAAAGTTCGGTGCGCGCTACCAGGATCGCGCCCAGACGGTGCGCTACTCCACCTACAACTGGGGCATGCTGAGCGAGACCTGGTCGGGTAACCGACCGGTCAACTTCGCCGACACGCCGGCGAACCAGATGGTCCGCTACGACTTCCCGAACTTCTTCCGCGGCCAGACCTCGGCTCCTCCAGGCGCCTATTATTATGGCGGCGACCTGATCAACGACTATGCCGGGTCGGTGAAGTTCTTCCAGTCGATCCAGGCGCAGGCAACCGCGCTCGGCGCCTCGCCGACCTGGGTGCCTCTGGCTTCGCGGAGCGGCGTGACGTCGGGTACGTCCTACCTGCCGTCGGAAATCCAGCCCGTCAGCCAGCTCGACAGTGCCGCTTACGGCATGGCGAGCTTCGGTTCGGACACGTTCCTCGGCAACATCCGCTTCTCGGGCAATATCGGTCTGCGCTGGGTGAAGACCAATCTGCGCTCGGAAGGCTCGATCGGCGTTCCCAGCCAGCAGGCGCTGAACATCCTCGATCCCTACAGCGTGCGCTGCGCCGCGACGGTTCCGGTGGGTGCACCGGCCGGCACGGTGGCGCAGATCCCCGGCGGCGTCTGTACCCTGGGTGCAGGCGGCTATGCGCAGCTCCAGCAGTTCGCAGGCGGTGGCCTCACGCGGTACGATGCAGCGAAGATGCACTACAGCTACTTCCTGCCGAGCCTGAACCTCAAGTTCGGCCTGTCGAACGATCTGCTGATCCGCCTTGCGGCATCGAAGGTGCTGACGCGTCCGGAAAACTCGTACATCCGCAACTTCCTGACCATCGGTCTGGGCACGAGCGGCGAGCTGACGGCCACGGCAGGCAACCCGTATCTGAAGCCGGCGACCGCCTGGCAGTTCGACGCGAGCCTCGAATGGTATTTCGCCCGGGTCGGCTCGCTGACGCTGAACGGCTTCTACAAGAGCATCGACAACTTCTTCTATCAGCAGATCACCAACCGCACGATCACGAGCAACGGCATTACCAAGGACGTCTTCGTCCGCGGTCCGGCCAACTATAACGGTACGGGCAAGATCAAGGGCTTCGAGCTCGCCTACCAGCAGACCTACGACTTCCTGCCGGGTGCGCTGAAGGGCCTGGGTATCTCGGCGAACTACACGTTCATCGACAGCCAGGGCCTGCCGAACAGCTTCCTCAACACCGGTTCGCCGTCGAACGTGTCGACGGTCAAGCCGGGGAACCTGCCGCTCGAGCAGCTGTCGAAGCACAACGTCAACGCAGCGATCTTCTACGAACGTGGGCCGATCTCGGTGCGCGCGGCGTATAACTGGCGCTCGCGCTTCCTGCTCACCGCGTCGGACGTGATCTTCCCCTACTACTCGATCTTCAACGAGCCGGTGGGGACGCTCGATGCCTCGCTGTTCATCAACGTCACCAAGGACGTGAAGGTCGGCGTCCAGGGCGTGAACCTGACCAACACTGTCACCAAGACGACGCAGGCCTATACCGGCGATCCGGACAAGCTGGCGCCGCGTTCCTACTTCATGAACGACCGCCGCTATTCGATCATTCTGCGCGGCAATTTCTAACCGGGCTTCTGCCGATGGCAGGGGGAGAGGGGGGCTCCGGCGTTCGCGCCGGGGCCCTTTTTTTGGCCGAATACAGGCCGGCGGCGGTTTCGGCACGCGCGATGCGGCGGCGCGGCTGCCGCGCGATTAGGGGCGCTGCTTCGTCGAGGAAATCAGTGGCAGGCTTTCGGAATCCTTCACGGTTTCCATGACGATCGAGGCGCAGACCACGTTCATCTCGATGCGCGACACCAGCGCCTTGTAGACCGTGTCATAATCCTCGACCGAGGGCAGGATGATCTTGAGCAGATAGTCGATGCTCCCGGTCAGCCGATAGACCTCGACGATCTCGGGGATCTCGCACACGGCA
The DNA here is from genome assembly GCA_027489295.1 of Sphingomonadales bacterium. The sequence goes on from JAIYAA010000041.1 coordinate 17,781, forward strand.
GCCTTGAAGCGCTCAGTCCACTGGGCGCTGTGCACGGTCGCGCTGACGGTGACGAAGATGGTGGTCGTCAGCCCGACGGCTTCGCGGTCCAGCACGGCGACGTTGCGCTTGATCACGCCATCGTCGCGCAGGCTCGAAATGCGCCGCGAACAGGCCGAGGGCGACAGATGGACGCCTTCGCCGACGACGGCGAGCGGCGTGTCGCTGTCGCGTTGCAGGATGTCGAGAATTGCCCGGTCTCTCGGCGTCAGCATCTGCCTTTCTCCCTTTCTCGGCGCCTGCGTGTCAGGCGGCGATGCCCCATGCTTCGAGGAGCGCAGCCTCCGACGGCTCGCGTCCGCGGAAGGCGACGAAGTTCTCGATCGCCGGGCGGGAGCCGCCGGGGGAGAGAATCTCCTGCCGGAAGCGTGCGCCCAGCGCCCGCCGATCCGCCATCGGTGCCTGGAAGGCGCCATAGGCATCGCTGGAGAGCAACTCGGCCCAGAGATACGAGTAATAGCCTGCCGCATAGCCGCCCGCGAAGATATGGCTGAAGGCGTTCGCGAAGCGGTGCCATTCCGGCGGCCGGACGATGGCGACCTCGTCGCGTACCGCTTCGAGGATCGACCGGGGGTCGGGCGCATTGGGACCCCCGGCGGCGCGATGCAGCCGCAGGTCGAACAGGGCGAATTCCACCTGGCGCAGCAGCAGGGGCGCCAGCTGGAACTGGCGGGCGCCGAGCATCCGCTCGATCAGGATGTCGGGCAGCGCAGCGCCGGTGTCGACATGTGCCGACGCGGCCTTCAGGACGGCGGGCTCCCAGGCGAAGTTTTCGAGGAACTGGCTCGGCAGTTCGACCGCATCCCACTCCACGCCCGAGACGCCCGCAACGCTCGGCACGTCGACGGCGCTCAGCAGGTGGTGGAGGACATGGCCCATCTCGTGGAACAGCGTGACCATCTCGCTGTGGGTGATGGTTGCGCTGGTCCCGGGCGCGGGCGGGGAGAAATTCGTGACCAGATAGGCCACCGGCCAGATCGCGCCACCGTCCTGATAGGCGCGGCAGGTGTTCATCCATGCCCCGCCGCGCTTGCCGTCGCGCGCGAACATGTCGGCGAACAGCGCTGCGAGCGGCCGTTCGGCAGCCTCGCCCCCGCGCCGGTAGATCTCGAAATGCCGGGCGTCGGGGTGCCACAGGCCGGCGCCGCTCGCCGCGCGGACCTCGACGTCGAACAGATCGCCGACCACCGCGAACAGCGCATCGAGAACCTTGGAGAGCGGCAGATGGGCGCGGATTTCGGCGCTGTCGAGCGCATGACGCGCCTGCCGCAACCGCTCGGTAACGAATGCGATGTCCCAGGGCTCGAGCGCCGGGATGCCCAGATGCTCGGCGGCGAAGGCGCGCAGATCCACGAGGTCTGCCTCGGCCTTGCCGCGGGCGAGGCGGGCTAGGCGCAGCAGGAAGGTCTCCACCGCCGCCGCGTCCGGCGCCATCTTGGTGGCGAGCGACTGCGCTACCGGATCGTCGAAGCCGAGGGCGAGGGCCTGGTCGGCGCGCAGGCGGAGGATTTCGCGCATGCGCTCGCCATTGTCGAATTCGCCGGCGTTCGGCCCCTGGTCCGACGCACGCGTGCCGAACGCGGCATAGACGCGCTGGCGCAGATCGCGATCCTCGGCATGCGACATCACCGCGAGGAAGGAGGGCGCGTGCAGCGTGACCAGCCATCCGGGCAAGCCCGCCCGTAGCGCGGCGTCGGCCATGCTCGCACGGTCGGCCTCGGGTATGCCGCGCAGCGTGTCCGCATCGGTGACGTGCAGCGTCCAGGCTTCGGTCGCATCGAGGACTGCGTTGGCGAAGGCGGTGGACAGGCGGCTGAGCTCCATCCAGCGCGCGGAGAACTGGGCCGCCGCCTCGCCGTGCAGCGCCACGCCGGAAAGCTCGAACTGCTGGAGCGCGAGGGCGAGGGCCCTGCGGCTCTCGGGGGCGAGCGCATCCGCCGGGATTTGCGACATCGCCGCGTGCAGCGCCTTGTCCTGGCCCAGGGCGGCGAGATGCGCGTCGACGATCGCCTGTGCCTCGGCATGGGCGGCCCGCAGTTCCGGCGAGCTGGTGACGCTGAGCAGGTGGCCCACAATACCCCAGGCCTGGTTCAGCGCGAGGTCTGCGGCTTCCTTCATGGGCAGCAACGCCGGATCGCCCGCCATGGCGCGGCAGGTGGCCATGGCCTGGGCATGGTCGTCGACGGCGATCCGCACGCCTTCCACCACATCTTCCGGGTGCACGGCGTCGAACGCGGGAAGGGTAGCGCTGCTTCGGCCAAAGCGGACGAGGGGGTTGGGGTGGGGCATTGCTTTCCTCATGCTATGGACGTCCAGGATCGGGGCCGCTTCGTTTTCGGTTCGCCTTCGCATTGTAGCGAGACTGCACCGGCATGACCGCGTGCCTGAAGCACAGTGTTCCGCTTTGCCGCGGCAGGCGCAACCGATGTGTGCATTGGTGCGGCTGCGCGCAATCTGGTTTCCTCTAGCGATAGCCGCGAATCCTTCTCGCTTCAGCTGCGGCGTTCTGTTTGCGAATTGGGAGTGCGGATCAAAAAGCGCAATGAAAATCCGATCGTCGAATAAAAGATGCAATTCAAATGCGCGCCTTCCTGCCCAGGACCAAAACTTTGCACCCGTAACAAACCGTGTTGCTGCTATCCTCCGGCTGAGAGCTAAGGAATGCGAGGTAGCGCGATCGTGCACGGGCAGGTTTTGGGGAATCAGGCGCTGGGCAGCCGGTGTGGCGCGCGCTGGACGGACTGGGCGATCGGGCGGATCGAAGCGGATTACACCCGGTCCGCGGATACGCATCTCATCCCGCTGCCGCTGCCCGCCTTGCCGGGGGTAGCCATCTACCTCAAGGACGAGAGCAGCCATCCGACCGGCAGCCTCAAGCACCGGCTTGCCCGATCGCTGTTCCTGCATGCGCTCTGCAATGGCTGGATTACCGAGCATACCACCGTGGTCGAAGCCTCTTCGGGGTCCACTGCGGTGTCCGAGGCGTATTTCGCCCGGATGCTGGGCCTGCCGTTCATCGCCGTCGTGCCGCGGAGCACCGCTGCGGAAAAGATCGCGGCGATCGAGGCGCTGGGCGGCGTGTGCCACCGGGTGCTCGATCCCGGCGCGGTCTATGGCGAGGCGGAGCGGCTCGCTGCCGAGGTCGGCGGGCACTATATGGACCAGTTCACCTTCGCCGAGCGCGCGACGGACTGGCGGGGCAACAACAACATCGCCGAAAGCATCTTCGCGCAGATGGTGCGCGAGCCCTCGCCGGTCCCGACCTGGATCGTGTGCGGCGCCGGCACCGGCGGGACCTCCGCCACGCTGGGTCGGTTCGTCCGCTACCATCGGCATCCGACAAGGATCTGCGTCGCCGACCCTGCGGCCTCGGTCTTCCACCGCCATTGGCGCGATCGCGGGGTGCGCACCAATCCGGGCCACTGCAGCCTGATCGAGGGCATCGGCCGCCCTCGGGTCGAGCCTTCGTTCGTGCCGACGGTGATCGATCGCATGGAAGTGGTCGACGACGCAGCGTCGATCGCCGCGGCGCGCATGTTGTCGCGCCATCTCGGTCGGCGCGTCGGGGGCTCCACCGGGACAAACCTCGTCGCCTGCGCGCGCCTGGCGAGCGAAATGGCGGAAGCCGGCGTCGATGGATCGATCGTCACGCTCCTGTGCGATTCCGGCGACCGCTACGCCTCGACCTATTTCAACGATCGCTGGATCGAGGAGCGCGGCCTGGCGGTGGGCGAGGAGGAACGCCGGATGCAGCATTTCCTGACCGCCGGACTCTACGAGTAGGCCGGTGGCACGATCTCGCGGCACCCTGTGTGGTCCGCCGCCGGGGTTACGCGGGCATGGCATCGTGCTATGCAGCCGCCGGATGCGTGCACTGCTGCCCCTTTTCGTTTGTCTGATGCTGGTGCTCGCCAGCTGGGCCGGCGTCGTGCACGCCGCCGAGACCGCGGGCGGGACCGTCGCCGGTGTCGCCATCGTGCTGCATGCGCCCGGCGACGAGGATGAGGTGCCTGGCGATGCGGACAGCGCGCTGCCGCACCACCATGGCATGTGTCACGGCCATGATCTCGGCGCGCCCGCCGCGACCCTCGCGCGGGCGTTCGCGCAGGTCGACGCGGGCATGCGCCGGGTCGGGCGCGCGAACCGGCTGACCGGCATTCTGGGCAGCGTGATCCCGAGGCCGCCACAAGCCTGACGATAGCTCGTCGCCGGCGAACGGCCGGCGTCCGGATCTCCTGTCAGGACTATCGACCATGCAGACATTGCTGGCGGCCTTTCTGGCCGCCGCGTCCTGTGCCGCGACGGCGCAGGCGCAAACCGGACCGGCGCCCATGCGCGCGGTGCCGGTCCTCACCCTCGACGATGCCGTCGCCCTTGCCCTGGGCGCGTCCCCAGCCACCGACGCGGCCGCCGCGGGGATCGATGCGGCGGCGGCCGCGCGGACCGTTGCCGGCCTTCGCCCCAACCCGCTCCTGCAGGGGCAGGTGGAAAACATCGTCGGCTCGGGCAGCTATCGCGGCCTCCGCAGCGCCGAGACGACGCTAGGGCTGGCGCTGCCGATCGAGCGCGGCGGAAAGCGGCGCGCCCGGATCGCCGCGGCGGATGCCAGACTTGCGCGGGCCGAGCTGGAGGCGGCGATCGCCACGGCCGACACGCGGTTCGCGGTGATCGCGCTCTATGTGGAAGCGGTCGCCGCGGAGCGCCGGCTTGCGGTCGCCCGTGACCAGCTGCGCATCGCCGGCGACGTCTTGCGGGCAGCGGCGGTCCGGGTGCGCGCCGGGCGGGCCTCGCCGCTGGAAGAGCAGCGCGCGGATGTTGCGCGGGTAACGGCCGAGGCTGCGGCCGATCGTGCGGCGCGTCTCGTCGATGCGGCGCGCGCCAACCTTGCGCTACGCATCGGGCGACCGATCGAGGGCGTGCTGGACGCGCGCGTGCTGGACCGGCTGCCCGGCGCACGGTCCGGCCCCGTGCTCGCTCCGCAGGTGGTGGGGACGCTGGCGCTGGCGGCGGCGGATGCCGATCTGGCGATCGCCGATGCCGGGGTGCAGCTGGCGCATGCCGATCGTGTGCCGGACCTCAACGTCGGCCCCGCCCTCCGGCGGCTGGAGGCGACCAACGATCTGGCGGCGGTGTTCAGCATTTCGATCCCCGTTCCGTTGTTCAACAACGGCAAGGCTGCCATCGCCGAGGCGCGCGCGCTGCGTGCCCGCGCGGACTCGCAGCGCCGGGCGACCCGGCTCGAGGTAGCGCAGGCGATCACCACGGCGGAGGCCGAGGCTGCGAATGCCGCGGGAACCGCCCGCGCCGCCGCCGGTCCCGCGCTGGCGGCCGCGCAGGAAGCGGCGCGCATCGCCCGGATCGGCTATCGCGAGGGTAAGTTCGGCCAGCTCGACCTGCTCGATGCGGAGCGGACGCTGGCCGAAACGCGGCTGGCCGCCATCGACGCGCTCGCCGCCTATCAGACTGCACATGCCCGGCTGGAGCGTCTTACCGCCCCCGTGGCGATCAACGGGGATTCACGATGATGCGCATCTTCACGCTGGCGAGCGCCTGCACGCTCGCGCTGCTTCTCGGCGGTTGTGGCGGGGGTGCCGATCCGATCCCCGCCGCCGACAACGCGGCGGCTGCGCCGTCGAATGGCCATGCGGAGGAGGGTGCGATCGCGCTCTCTGCCGACCAGATCGCGGCAGCGGGCGTCCAGATCGGCCGCCCGATCGTGGGCGGGGCGGGGACGATCGACCTGCCGGCGCTCATCGAGGGCGATCCGCAGGCGACCCAGGTCGTCTCCGCGGCCATCGGGGGACGGGTGGTCGCGCTCCACCGCAATCTCGGCCAGTCGGTATCGCGCGGCGAGACCATCGCGGTGATCGAGAGCCGCGAGGCCGCCCAGCTCAAGGGCGATGTCGCGGCGGCCCGCGCACGCCTGCAGCTGGCGCAGGGAAATCTGGCACGCGAGCAGCGGCTGTTCGCCGAACGGGTTTCGGCCGAACAGGATCTCGTCGCGGCGCGGACTGCGGCGGCGGAGGCGCGCATTGCGCTTGCCCAGGCGCAGAGCCAGATCGCCGCCGCCGGCGGCGGTGGCGGCGGGCTCAACCGGATCGGCATCGTCGCCCCGATGGCGGGCCAGGTCATCGCCCGGCCGGTGACGCTGGGACAGACCGTGACGGCCGATGCCGAGCTCTATCGTATCGCCAATCTGGGGCAGGTCTCGGTCACGCTCGCGCTGCGCCCCGAGGATGCCGGTCGGGTTGGGCCCGGCAACCGGGTGCGCGTGACGGCACCCGGCCGACAGGCGGGCGCGACGATCCGCTTCGTGTCGCCCGTGCTCGATCCGCAGACGCGCCAGGTGCCGGTGATCGCCATGCTCGACAACAGCACCGGCCTTTGGCGCATCGGCGAGCCGGTCACGGCGTCGATCCAGCTTTCCGGTGGCGGCGGTCCGGAGGCGCTGCGCGTACCGCTGACCGCCGTGCAGACCGTGGCAGGCAAGCCGGTGGTCTTCGTGCGCACGGACAGGGGCTTCCAGGCCACCCCCGTGGTGCTCGGCGATGCCGCTGGCGCAACCGTGATCGTCCGCTCGGGCCTTTCCGGCGACGCGCGCATCGCCACCATCGGCAGCTTCATCCTCAAGGCCGAGCTCGGCAAGGGTGAAGCGGGGCAGGAGGACTGAGCCATGATCGCATCCATTGTCACCTGGGCGGTCGACCGGCGCTGGCTCGTCCTGCTGCTCACCGCCATCGCCGCCGTGGTCGGGGCATGGTCGTTGTCCAGACTGCCGATCGACGCCGTGCCGGACATCACCAACAACCAGGTCCAGATCAACGTGCGGGCACCGGCGCTCTCGCCCGAGCTGGTCGAGAAGCAGGTATCGTTCCCGATCGAGACCGCGCTCGCCGGCATTCCCGGCCTCGACCATACCAGATCGCTCAGCCGCAACGGCTTCGCGCAGGTAACGGCGGTCTTCTCGGAAAAGACCGACATCTATTTCGCCCGCCAGCAGGTGGGGGAGCGGCTGCAGGGCGTCGCCGAAAGCCTGCCCGCCGGGGTCGCTCCGGAAATGGGCCCGATCGCGACGGGCCTGGGCGAAGTCTATATGTGGACCGTCCGTCTGCAGCACCGCGCCGATGACCGCCACCGCCCCGGCGAGCCGGGCCAGCAGCCCGACGGGTCGTACATCACGCCGGAAGGCGAGCGCCTCGTCAGCGCCGAGGACAAGGCGACCTATCTGCGCACGGCGCAGGACTGGATCGTCACGCCCCTGCTCAAGAACGTCCCTGGTGTGGCCGGGATCGATTCGATCGGCGGCTATGCCAAGCAGTATCTCGTCGTGCCGGACGTGCAGAAGCTCGCGGCGCTCGGGATCACGCTCCCCGACCTCGGCAGCGCGCTGGAACGCAACAACACCAGCGTCGGCGGCGGCGTCGTCAGCCGGAATGGCGAGGGCCTCGCGGTCCGCTCCGACGCGCTGATCCGCAACGCGACCGACCTTGCCCGCACGGTGATCGCCACCCGCGCGGGCGTGCCGATCACGCTCGCGGAAGTCGCCACGGTGCGCCCCGGCCAGGCGGTGCGCATGGGTTCCGCCTCCGAAAACGGCACCGAAGTGGTCGTCGGAACGGCGATCATGCGGATCGGCGAGAACAGCCGGACGGTGGCGACCGCGGTCGCGGATCGGCTGAAGGCGATCAACGCCTCGTTGCCGCCGGACGTGGTGGTGGAGCCGGTGCTCGATCGCACCGCGCTGGTCAACGCCACCATCACCACCGTCGCGCGCAATTTGGGCGAGGGGGCGCTGCTCGTGGTGGTGGTGCTGTTTCTGTTGCTCGGCAATTTTCGCGCGGCGCTGATCGCGGCGCTGGTCATCCCGGTCACGATGCTGCTGACCGGGTTCGGCATGCTCCGGCTTGGCGTCTCCGCCAATCTGATGAGCCTCGGCGCCCTCGATTTCGGGCTCATCGTCGACGGCGCGGTGATCATCGTCGAGAATGCGCTGCGGCGGATCGCGGAGCGACAGCATCGGCAAGGCGGGCGGCTCGATCGTCCCGCGCGGCTGGAAACCGTCGCCGAGGCGGCGCGCGAGATGATCCGGCCCTCGGTCTATGGCCAGGCGATCATCGTCTTGGTCTATGTGCCGCTGCTGCTGCTCACCGGCGTCGAAGGCAAGACCTTCGTGCCGATGGCGCGGACCGTCATCCTCGCGCTCGCCTTCGCCTTCGTGCTCTCGGTCACCTTCGTCCCGGCGCTGATCGCGATCTGGCTGTCCAACCGGGTCGAGGAGACGGACGGGCGCATCATCGCCTGGCTCAAGCGCCGGTACGCGCCGGGGCTGGACCGCGCGATGCGGCGTCCGACGCTGACGATCGGCGCGGGCATCGCCAGCCTGGTCGTCGCCGCGCTGGCCTTCGCCGGCCTGGGGCAGGTGTTCCTGCCCCAGCTCGACGAGGGCGACCTACTGATCCAGGCGCTGCGCATCCCCGCGACCTCGGTCGAGCAAAGCCAGGCGATGCAGCTGCCGCTCGAGCGCATGCTGGCGAAACAGCCCGAGGTGCGCTTCGTCTTCTCCAAGACCGGCACCGCGGAGCTCGCCTCCGATCCGATGCCGCCCAACGCCACCGACATGTTCGTGATCCTCAAACCGCGCGCGCAATGGCCGAATCCCGGTCTTGCAAAGGCGGCGCTGGTGGCGCGGTTCGAGACGGCACTCGGCCGCTTCCCCGGCAATGCCTATGAGATCACCCAGCCGATCCAGATGCGGTTCAACGAACTGATCGCGGGCGTCCGGGGGGACATCGCGGTGAAGGTGTTCGGCGACGATTTCGCGACCATGAACCGCACCGCCGAGCAGATCGCCGGCGTGCTGCGCCGAACGCCGGGGGCCGCCGACGTGAAGGTCGAGCAGACCACCGGCCTGCCGATGCTCGACATCCGGGTGAACCGCGATGCCATGGCCCGGCTCGGCGTCACCGCGCAGGAAGTGCAGGACACGATCACCGCCACCATCGGCGGCCGGACGGCCGGCATGATCTTCGAAGGCGATCGCCGGTTCCCGGTGGTGATCCGCCTGTCGGAAGCGCAGCGGGCGGATCTGGCGCTGCTGGGCCAGGTCCAGGTGCCGGTCCCGGGGGGCAGGTTCGTGCCGCTGGCCAGCGTTGCCGACCTCCGCGTCGTCGACGGGCCGAACCAGATCAGTCGCGACAACGGCAAGCGCCGCATCGTCGTCCAGGCCAATGTGCGCGGGCGCGACGTGGCATCGGTGGTGGCCGATGCTCAGTCCGCGATCGGGCGGGAGGTTCGCCTGCCGGCCGGAAGCTATCTCGAATGGGGCGGACAGTTCGAGAACCTGCAATCCGCCAGCGCCCGGCTGAAACTCGTCGTGCCGGGCTGTTTCGTGCTCATCCTGCTGTTGCTCTATGGGGCGCTGGGGAATGTCCGCGACGCCGCCATCGTCTTCACCGGGGTGCCCTTTGCCCTGGTCGGGGGTGTCCTGCTGCTGTTCGCGCGCGGCATGGACTTCTCGATCTCGGCCGCGGTCGGGTTCATCGCCTTGTCCGGTATCGCGGTGCTGAACGGACTGGTGATGCTGAGCGCGATCCAGGCGCTGGTGCAGGGCGGGATGGAACGCGCCGAGGCGGCACGCAGCGGCGCGATGCAGCGCCTTCGGCCGGTCGCGATGACCGCGCTGGTGGCGTCCCTGGGTTTCGTCCCGATGGCGCTCGGGCACGGCGCGGGGGCGGAGGTGCAGAAGCCGCTCGCCACCGTGGTGATCGGCGGGCTGCTTTCCGCGACGCTGCTGACGCTGTTCGTGCTGCCGACGCTGTATGCGCGGTTTGGGCAGCGGCCGAGGCCGGCGATCAGCGGGTAATCATCCTAGGGCGCCGTCCGTGCCGGTCAGGGCGAGCAGCGCGAAGCTCGCGAGCCAGTGCTCGCCCATATAGTCGCCCGCCACCTCGCCGATCGCCGCGGCGAGATGCGTGTCGGCGCCCGAGCGCAGCACCGCCGCCCAGGGGGCGGTGCTGGGTCGCGCGAGGCTGCGCATCGCCCAGGCCCGGCTGAGATTGAGGCCATCGAGATGTGCGATCTTGCCGTCGCTCCGGTCGCTGACGGATGCGGGCAGGAACAGCGCCGCGGGCTGGCGCGCTCCGAGGTCCGGCAGGAAGGCGGCGAACCACGACGCGAACTGCTCGGCGGGCAGCAGCGCCTGCATCGCCAGCGCTTCCGTGAGGGTCGGCGAGAGAAAGTCCTCCCCGCTCGGTTCCCAGGCCTGCGCCGCGCGATCGCGCGCGAACCAGTCCCAGGCCCGCGACCGGAGCAGCGCCCGCAGGTCGTCGTCGCCCGCGACGCGCGCATAGCGTTCGGCCAGGACCAGCGCGAAGGCGGTGTTGGCATGAAAGCCCGCTCGCACCGGATAGTGCAGCTTGGGGAGATAGATCCGGAACCGCGCCACGAAGGCGTCCGCAAGCGGCTGGAGCGTGGCGGCATGCGGGCTCTTCGCCACGATCAGCTCGCTGGCCAGCATCAGCGCCCACGCCCAGCCATAGGGACGCTCGAAGCCGGCGGCGAAGGGCCTGTCGAGATAGGCGCATTCCGCTGCCACCTTGTCGGGCGTGAACGCGCGCGCGAACAGCGCGTCGATCGCGGTGCTATCGGGCAGATCGGGGAACAGGCGGCGGAGGCGGGCGAGCAGCCAATAGCCATGGACGCAGCTGTGCCAATCGAAGCTGCCGTAGAAGATCGGGTGGACGATGCGCGGGACATAGGCATCGGCGTCCGCCGCCATGACGTGATCCGCCTTGTGCGGATATTCCCGTTCGACATGGCCAAGCGCGATGCGGGCGAAGCGGGCGGCGAGGTCTGGCGTCATTTCGGGCTTCCGGGGAACGCGAGCAGCACCATCGCTGCGACGTTGAAGACCAGCAGGAGCAGCGCCGTCGGCGCCTGGACGCGGATCACCGCGAACCGGTCGCGAAGCTCCAGCGCCGCGACCGGCACGATGTTGAAGTTGGCCGCCATCGGCGTGAGCAGCGTCCCGCAGAAGCCGGACAGCATGCCCAGCGCCGCCACCGCGGCGGGGTTGGCGCCCAGCTGGTGGATCAGGATGGGAATGCCGATCCCCAAGGTCATGATCGGAAAGGCGGCGAACGCATTGCCCATCACGATCGTGAACAGCGCCATGCCAAGGCAATAGGCGGCGGTCGCGGCGATCGGCGTATCCAGCGCCACCACGCCCAGCACGCTGCCCGCCACCACCTTGCCGACGCCGGCGAGCGCGAAGATGCCGCCGAGCGCGGCGAGCATCTGCGGCAGGATCATCGGCCAGCCGATCGCATCGACCAGCCTGCGGGATTCGGCGGCGGCGGCGCCGCGCGGCGGGCGGGTCAGCCACAAGGCGAGGAGGAGCGCGATCGCCGCGCCCAGGGTCAGTGCCGCCAGCGTGACCTGCTTGGGATCGACGAGGGCAAGGCTGCCGATCCTGCCGTTCGGGACCAGCAGGGTACCGGCCAGCGTCACCGCGGGCAGCGCAAGCGCCGGCAGGAACAGCCGCATGCCGAGCCGCTGGGCGCTGCGTTCGCGCGCCGGTGCATCGGTGGTGGGAACCGGGGCAGGGCGAAGGCCGGGGGTAGCCAGGGCAACCATCAGCAGCACGAGGCAGCCGCTCACCACGCTGGGAAGCCAGGGCCCTGCGCCCAGCGTGATCGCAAAAGCACCCCAGAAGGCGGCGTTGCGCCAGCGGCGGGGGGCGTGCCGGTCGCCGGCATGGTGCAGGGCAACCGTTGCCGGCAGCGTCGCGGCGGCAATGCCGATCGCGTCCAGGCCGATCATGCGCGCGGCCCCGTGCCGCGATCGAGGCGGAGCAGGCGCGCACCGTGGATCAGCAGCGCGGCGATCGCGGTGGGAATGGCCCATAGCGCCACTTCCAGCGGCGCCACGGCAACGCCCTCCTGCTGGAGGATCGCGCGGATCAGCAGGATCGAGCCGACCGCAATGAACACGTCCTCGCCGAAGAACAGCGCGATATTGTCGACGGCGGCGGCATGGGCGCGCAGCCGCTGGCCGACCTCGTCCGGGAGGGGTGCGCCGGCGTCGCGTTCCGCCGCGCCCTCGACCATCGGCGCCACGATCGGGCGCACCATCGGCACATGCCCGCCGAGCGCGGTGAGGCCGAGCGCGGCGGCCCCTTGCCGCAGCAGGAAATAGCCGATCAGCACGCGGCCCGCGGTTGCCTGGCGCAGGCCCTGCACCATGTCCCGCGCGCGCTCGCGCAGCCCGGCCCGTTCGAGCAGGCCGATCGCCGGCAGCGCCAGCCACGCCACCGCGAGAAACCGTGCGTCGACAAAGGCCTTGCCGATCATGGCGATCACCGCAACGGGGCCATGGCCGGCCGCCGCGGCGCTGGCGAAGGCGGCAAGCGTCACCACCGGCAGCGGATGGATGCGGAGCGCGAAGCCCAGGACGATGATGAGGATGCCCGAAAGGACCAGCATCGCCGCGCGCCTAGAGCGTGGCCGCGGCGCGCGCCGCCTGGTTGTACTGGCCGGACAGTCGGCGCAGCAGGCCGGCGGCCTGTGCCAGGGCGGCCGCCTCCGGCCCGTCGGCGGCGATCGGTTCGGCCAGGACCGCCTCGCGGATCGCGCGATAGGCGGTGCAGAATTCCACCCCCGCCCGCGTGGCGGCGACGAGCTTTTCCTTGCCCGCGCGGTGCGTTTCGACCAGCCCGGCCTTTTCGAGCTTACGTATCGCGTAGGTGGCGAGGTGCGTGTCCTCGATGTCCAGCACCAGCGTGATATCGGCGAGGCGCTTGGGCCGGTCGCGGTGGCGGACGGTATGCAGGATCAGCACTTCCAGCGGCGCGAGCGCGACACCGGCGGCCGCTGCACAGCGCGCGATCCAGCGATGATAGGCGGTGGCGGCGAGGGTGAGGCTGAACTCGACTTCGGAAAGCGCCGGCGCCGCGCCATCGGCCAGATGCGCCGAGGAAACGATCGCTTTTCCGCTTGCCCGTTCCGGCACCATGACCCTCCGCTTTCGCCGCGCAGGGTTGCGCTGGTCGCGGGAACTGTCAACATTTAGACGACGATTCGTCGATAAATTGTTTGCGAGGCTGGCGCGATGGACGGGTGGCGGTTCTGGATCGATCGCGGGGGCACGTTCACCGACATCGTGGCGCGGGCGCCGGATGGCACCTTGTCGACGACCAAGCTGCTGAGCGAGAATCCGGAACGCTACGATGATGCGGCGATCGCCGGTATCCGCCAGATCCTGGGTCTGGGCGCCGACGATCCGTGGCCGGCCGGGGCGATCGCGGAGGTGAAGATGGGCACCACCGTCGCCACCAATGCGCTGCTGGAGCGCAAGGGCACGCGCACCCTGCTGGTGATCGACCAGGGCTTCGCCGATCTGCTGACCATCGGCAACCAGTCACGACCGGCATTGTTCGATCTCGCCATCCGCCCGATCGCACCGTTGCACGACGGGGTGCTGGAGGTCAGCGGGCGGATCGACCGCGATGGCCGCACGATCGTGCCGCTCGACGAAGCGGCGGTGTCCGACGCGCTCGGCGCGGCGCGTGCGGCGGGGTATGACGCGGTGGCCATCGCGCTTGCCCATGCCTGGGCCCATCCCGCCACCGAGGCGCGCGTGGCGGATCTGGCGCGTGCGGCGGGGTTCGCGCAGGTTTCCGCCAGCCATGCGACCAGCCCGCTGATCGGGCTGGTCGCGCGCGGGCGGACCACGGTGGTGGATGCCTATCTGTCACCGGTCCTCCGGCGCTATGTCGACCGGGTCGCCGGGGCGCTGGGCGAGACGCCGCTTCATTTCATGCAGTCCAACGGCGGGCTGGCCGATGCGGCGCGGTTCCAGGGCAAGGACGCCATCCTTTCCGGTCCGGCCGGTGGCGTGGTCGCGGCGGCCCGCACCGCCGAGCGCGCCGGCTTCGCGCGGGTGATCGGGTTCGACATGGGCGGTACGTCGACCGATGTCGCGCTGTATGCCGGTCGCTTCGAGCGGGTGCTCGATGCGGAAATCGCCGGCGTGGAAATGCGCGTGCCGATGATGGCGATCGAGACGGTTGCCGCAGGCGGCGGGTCGATCCTGCACTTCGACGGTGCGCGCTACCGGGTGGGACCCGACAGCGCCGGCGCCGATCCCGGACCGGCCTGCTACCGGCGCGGCGGGCCGCTCACGGTCACCGACGCCAATGTGCTGGTCGGCAAGATCCAGCCCGAGCATTTTCCGGCCGTGTTCGGGCCCGATGGGAACGCGCCGCTGGATGGCGCCGTCGTCGCGCAGGGGTTCGCCGCGCTGGCGGCGCGGATCGCGGCGGCGACGGGCACCGCGCAGGATCCCCGTGCGGTGGCGGAAGGGTTCCTGTCGATCGCGGTCGCCAACATGGCGGCGGCGATCAAGCGCGTCGCGCTGGAGCGGGGCGAGGATGTCCGCCGGTTCGTGCTGCAGTGCTTCGGCGGCGCAGGCGGGCAGCATGCGTGCCGCGTGGCGGAGCTGCTCGGCATGACGGAGGTGTTGATCCATCCGCTGGCGGGGGTCCTCTCGGCCTATGGAATGGGCTTGGCGGATCGCGCCGCGCTTCGCCAGCGCTCGGTCGAGCGGCCGCTCGATCCGGCGGCGGTCTCGGCGCTGGAAGGCTTGTGCGAAAGCCTGGGCGCGGAGGCGGCGGCCGATCTGGGCGCCGGCGCCGCGGAGCGGATCGCGACCGTGCATCTGCGATACGCGGGCACCGACACGGCACTGCCCGTGCAGCTGGACGGGGCGACCCAGATGCGCGCGGCGTTCGAGGCTGCGCATCAGGCAAGGTTCGGCTTTCTCAGCCCCGATCGCGCGCTGGTGATCGAAAGCCTGATGGTCGAGGCCGTGGTTCCCGGCGAGCCGCTGCCGCCCCCGGTGCTGCAGCCCCGCACGGGGGCGCTACCGGAGCCGCTCGCAATCGTGGCGATCTGGACGGGTGGCGCGGAGCATGCGGTGCCCGTCCATGACCGCGCCCTGCTGCGGCCCGGCGATCGGCTGGCCGGCCCGCTGCTGATCCGCGAGGCGACGGCAACGACGATGGTCGAGCCCGGCTGGGGGCTCGTGGTGGGTGCCGGTGGGGAGCTGGTGCTGCGGCACGATGCGGCGGCGGCGCGCGGCGAGGCCGACCCGGCGGTGGCCGATCCCGTCCAGCTCGAGCTGTTCAACACCCAGTTCATGGGCATCGCCGAGCGGATGGGCGTGGTGCTGCGGAACACGTCGAGCAGCGTCAACATGAAGGAACGGCTCGATTTTTCCTGCGCGCTGTTCGATGCCGAAGGGCGGCTGGTCGCCAATGCGCCGCATGTCCCGGTGCATCTCGGCGCGATGAGCGACAGCGTCCGCGCCGTGCTGGCGCGACGGGCCGCGACGCTGAAGCCGGGCGACGCGATCGCGTTGAACGATCCCTTTCATGGTGGCACGCATCTGCCCGACGTGACCGTGATCACCCCGGTGTTCGACGGCGGCGCGTTGCGCTTCTTCGTCGCCAATCGCGGGCATCACGCCGACATCGGCGGCCTGACGCCGGGGTCGACACCGCCGAATTCGACCACGCTCGCGCAGGAGGGCGTGGTGATCGACGATTTCCTGCTGGTCGACGGCGGGGTGTTTCGCGAAGCGGCGTTTCGCGAACTGCTGACCAACGCGGCATGGCCGGCACGCAACCCCGACGTGAACGTCGCGGACATCAAGGCCCAGCTCGCCGCCAATGCCAGCGGCGTCGCCGAGCTGCAGGCGCTGGTGCGGGCGTGCGGCTGGGCGACGGTGCAGGCCTATATGGGGCATGTCATGGCCCATGCGGAGGAATGTATCCGCCGCGTGGTCGCCCGGCTGGACAACGGCGCCTTCGAGGACCGGATGGACGACGGCGCGCCGCTCAAGGTGGCGGTGACGATCGACCGCGAGGCCCGTTCGGCGGTGATCGACTTTACCGGCACCGGCCCCGCAAGCGCCGGCAACTTCAACGCGCCGCCTTCGGTGACGCGGGCGGTGGTGCTCTACGCCTTTCGCTGCCTCGCGGGGGAAGCGATCCCGCTCAACGAGGGGTGCCTGTCGCCGCTGCGCATCGTCATTCCCGAAGGTTCGTTCCTGGCACCGCCGCCGGGCAGCGCGGTGGTCGCCGGCAATACCGAGGTCAGCCAGGCGCTGTGCAATGCGCTGCTCGGCGCGCTGGGGGCGGCGGCAGCCTCGCAGGGGACCATGAACAACTTCCTGTTCGGCAACGCCGAGCATCAATATTACGAGACGATCTGCGGCGGCGCCGGGGCAGGCCCCGGCTTTGATGGGGCCTCGGCGGTGCACACGCACATGACCAACACCCGCATCACCGATCCCGAGATCCTGGAGCTGCGCTACCCGGTGCGTCTCGATCGCTTTGCGATCCGGCGCGGCTCCGGCGGGGCGGGGCGGTGGCACGGCGGCGATGGCGCCGTCCGCGCGATCACCGTATTGGAGCCGATGACCGTGACGCTGGTCGCCTCGCGCCGCACCGTGGCGCCGTTCGGCCTCGCCGGTGGTGCGGCGGGCGCGCGGGGCACCCAGCACGCCCGCCGCGCGGACGGACGTGTCGAGCCCGTTTCCGGCCGGTCGCAGGTCGAACTCGGCACAGGCGATCGGTTCGAGATCGAAACGCCGGGGGGTGGTGGATATGGCGAGGCGGGATACTAGGGTCCGTACCCGCCAGGACGACCCGCAGACACGGCGCAGCGGGACGGAAAGGTGGATGGTGCCGGTTGCAGGAATCGAACCCGCGACCTTCGGTTTACAAAACCGCTGCTCTACCAGCTGAGCTAAACCGGCCCTTGGTGTACCGCGGAGCGGGAACGGGCCGCATCTGAGCGGTTTGCCGCGGCGGGTCAAGCGGGAACGGGCGTGGATCGCCCCGCCGCGGGCACAAAAAAAGCGCCTGCCCACCGAGGTGGACAGGCGCAGGCACTTGGGAACGGAGAGGGGATCAGAACTTGACGGTGGCGCCCACCGCAACCTGACGACCCAGCGAGTCATAGCGTGCCGACAGCGTGTTGTTGCGCGACAGGCCATAGTTGTACGAGTTGGCGAGGATCGGCGGATCCTTGTCGAGGATGTTGTTCGCCGAGATGCGGAACGCGAAAATCTCGTTCACGCGGAAATTTGCCGCCAGATCGAAGTAATTATACGGCGAGATCCGGTAGAAGGTCGTGCGCGCATTCGCCGCCGTGCCGCCCAGGGTTGCGTCGCCCGAGTTGGTGGTGTTGGTCAGCGGGCCGATATAGCGCCAGTTCAGCGAGAGCTGGAACTTCTGGTTCGGCGTCGTGTAGGTGCTGCGCAGGGTGTGCGACCAGCGCGGGATGAACTGGCCGCAATTATCGCCGAAATAGCCTTCCGAACAATCCTTCGTCGGCAGGATCGGCGAATCCTGGCCGCCGAGCAGTGTCGACAACGAGCCGTTGAAGTCGAAGTCGAGCTTGCCGATCCGGTCGCCCAGGCGGAGCGCATACTGCGCCTGGAAGTCCCAGCCATGCGCCTTGGACTTGTAGTAGTTGGTCGTGCCCTGGCGGATGAAGCCCGTGGTCGGGTTGGTGTTCGGCGTGCTGTACAGCGTGCCGTCCGCATTGCGCACAAAGGCCTTGCAGAAGAAGTCGCTCGCGGTCTGCACGCAGCCGCTCGAGAAGTAGCTATAGTCGTTGTAGCCGATCGAGTTGTTCAGATCGATCAGGTAGCGGTCGACCGACAGCGTCAGACCCGGCAGGAAGCGCGGACGCAGCACCACGCCGACGGTCTTGGTGTAGGCCGTTTCGGGATCCACCGTGAAGCCGCCGCTGCGATAGGTGCAGCCGACATCGGTCGGGCAGAGCAGGGTCGCGCTGCCGTAGAGGTTGTCG
This sequence comes from Sphingomonadales bacterium, assembly GCA_027489295.1. Next base: position 35,699 of record JAIYAA010000041.1, read on the forward strand.
GCAAGACCGGTCGCCTTGCACGCCGCGCGCGAGGCCTGCGGGGCGCCGTAGACGGGAACCTGCTGACCGGTCTTCGGGTCGATCGAGGTGCTGACCAAGGTCGGTGCGCACGGGTCGCTATAAGCGGTCGTGATCCGGCCGTAGCTGATGTTCGCGCCCTGGCTGGCTTCCACCACCGTCGGCGCGCGCTGGGCACGGTTGACCGAGCCGCGGAACGTGATGTCCTTGACCGGCGACCAGACCAGTTCGGTCTTCCAGGTGGAGAAGGTCTTGGGGTTGGTGTTGTACTTGGAAAGGCGGAACGCGCCGTTGAACTGCAGCAGCTCGGCGAACGGCTTGTGCTCGACGATCGGTGCCTGGAGCTCGGTCATGCCTTCCCAGACATGCTGGCCCAGCGCGTTGTCGCTGCCGCCGTTGAGGTCGCGGTAGATCGCGTCGGCATAGCTCTTCAGCTTGTCCTCGCGATATTCCGCGCTGAACGCGATCGCCACGCCCTGCTCGGCCCAAGGGCTCTTGATGCCCATCTTGCCCAGATCGCCCTGCACGGTCGCGATGCCCTGATAGAGCGTGTTGATCGTGGTGGTGCGGCCATAGGTGCCGTTGGTCAGATAGTTGTACAGCGCGAGGTTGTTGGTCGCGGAGTTGGCGCTGAACGGATCGAAGGGCAGGCAGCCATCCGCGGTGCCCGAGGCGCAGGTCGCCTTGCCGTTGACCAGCACGGTGTCGAGCGACTTGTTCACCCGCGCATAATCGAGCGCGCCGGTGGTGAAGTCCTGCCGGTTGCGGGCATAGACGCCGCCCACGTCATAGCTCCACCCGTCGGCGAAGCTGCCGCGGATGCCGCTGCTGATGCGGGTGCCCTGATTGATGTACGTGTCTTCCTGATCGGGCACGCCCGAAAAGCGATAGCGCAGCTCGATCGGCACGGCGGTGCCGGTGCCGGCTGCGCTGCCGCAGATCACCTGCGACTGGCTGGCAGACATGAACGGGTTGTTGCACTTGACGACATAGGGGTTGTCGCTGATCGCGGTGTAGCTGAACACGCGCGCCGGGAAGAGGTTGACCGACTTGTCGCGGAACCACATCGCGTCGGTGTAGAGCGTCGCGGCTTCCGAAATCTCGAACTGCGCGAAGCCGCCGGCGTTCCAGCGGTGGGAATCGCGTTGGAAGGAATAGCCGTCATACGGGTTCATCGCGACGGCGGTCGAATAGGGGACGAAGGTACGGCTGCCGTCGGGATTGTTGATATAGGCATTGCCGTTGTTCGGGCCCGAACGCGGCGAGACATAGCCGGTCTTGGTGTAGGTGGAGGTGCTGCAGGTCAGCGGGCCGTCCTTGGCCGACTGGATCAGCTGGCAGCCCGAGGTCTCGCGTGCCGAATAGGGGACGAGATCGCCCTGGCGATAGTTCACATAGGCCTGGAGGTGCAGGCGGTCGTCGAACAGCTTCTTGCCGACGGTGAGCGCAAGGTCGGCACGGCCGCCATCGACGGCGAGTCCATGCGAAGGCTGAGCGAAGTTGTAGTTCTTCGCGGTCTGCGAAATCAGCCCGGCCGTGTTCTGGTGGACGTAGAAGTTGTAGTTGCCGTCCAGTCGGATGCCGGTGAAATCACGGTCCATCACGAAGTTGATGACGCCGGCCACCGCGTCCGAGCCGTAGACGGCGGAGGCGCCGCCGGTCAGCACGTCGGTGCGCTTGAGCAGCGCGGTGGGGATCATGCCGAGGTCTTCGCCGTTCTGCGTGCCGAGACGCTTGCCGTCGACGAGCACCAGCGTGCGCTCGAAGCCGAGGTTGCGCAGCTTGACGCGCTGGCGGCCGTCCGAATCCTGGTAGTTCTGCTGGCTGTCCGGCGCGACCTGCGGGAGGCGGTTGAGCACGTCCTCGATGTTCACCGCGGCCTGGAACTTGATCGCTTCCGAGGAGATCGAGGTGATCGGCGCGGCGGCGGTGGCGTTCGGGCGGCTGATGCGCGAGCCGGTGACGACGATCGTGTCGCTGGCGGGCGCGCTCTGGTCGGCGGGCGCCACATCCTGTGCCATCGCTGGCGCTGCGAAGAGCGTGGCGAGGCAACTGGTTGTTATGAGCAGTTTATCGATTGTACGCATGAATATCCCCTTTTGTTGTCGTTGGTCGGCGCATGTCTCCCCATCGACATGCGAAAAGGGGAGCCGCGACGATCGTCGCGGCTCCCCCGTCATTCCGGATTACATCCGGAGCGTTGCGCTCAGCGAGAAGACGCGACCGTTCTTGTAGATCGAGGTCGGCGCGTCCGGCGTGGAGCTATACTGGTAATAGGTTTCGTCGAGCAGGTTCGAGGCCGACGCGGTGATCGAGAACATCTTGTTCAGATTGTACGAAATCTGCGCATCGAGCTGGCGATAGGCTGCGGTGTAGTCCTGCGACTGCTGGCGGCCTACGCGATAGAAATACTTGGAACGACGATTGTAGCTGACGCGCGCCTGGAACGGTCCCTTCTCGAAATAGGGGGCGATCGTCACCGTGTTGCGCGACAGGAACGGAAGGCCCTTGGTGGGATCCGGAAGGTCGGCGTCCGCGAAGGTGTAGTTCGCCTGGATGCCGAAACCCCACAGCAGGTTGGCGTTGCCCGAAACCGAGAAGCCGGTGACGGAGGCCTTGCCGCCGTTGACCGGGCGGCTGATCGAGTAGTTCAGCGTCCTGCCCGTTGCGGTGTTCAGGATCGGCACGCCCTGGCCGTTGGGGCCGTCATCGACATCGTTGCCGACATAGTTGGAAATGTCGCGATAGAAGACTTCGCCCGCGAGGAAGCTGCCCGGTGCGAAATACCATTCGGTAGAGAAGCCGAAGTTGGTCGCCGCGTACGGCTTCAGATTCGGGTTGCCGCCGCTGCCGCTGAGCGTGCTGTCGTCGAGCGACAGCGAACCGGCGAGGTCGCTGTACCGAACGCGCGCGATCACCTTGGCGACGGAGCCACGCAGCACCACTTGGTCGCCCGCCTGGTAGATCAGGTTGGCAGACGGAAGGAAACGATTGTCGTCCGAATTCGTGCGGGTCAGGGTATAGACGGTCTGCTTGGCCGCATTCTGGCTCGAAACATAATAGTTCGACTGGTCGCCGGTGTGGACGAACCGACCACCGATATTACCCCGGAACTTGCCGAATTCGAAGTTCGCCTGGACATAGCCGGCGCCGATCTTCTCGCGTACCAGCCAGTAATCGCCCTGCGAAAGACCGCGATCCACTGCGAAGTTGCCGTACTTCTTCAGTGCTGCGATGATCGCATCCTGGTCCAGCCCGACGAAGGGCACGCCGTTGCCGCTCGTGCCAAGGCCGTCATACAGGCTGGCCGGGCGGATGGTCGGGTTGAGGTCCGCGACAGTGAAGTTCTGGTTGGTGTAAATCGCGTTCGTATAGGTCGTGTTGCTGTTGGTGTGATTGCTGTAGCGACCGCCAAACAACAGGGTCGTGACCGGGCCCCAGTTCACGTCGCGCTTGAAGTTCACTTCACCGAACCACTCCTTGTCGGCCGTGAAGCCCGACTGGGTGGGGATGCCGCCGATCTGGCGACCGAAGAAGGTGCGGCCGTCCGGCGCGGTGATGGTCTCGCCACCATTGGCGGTGTAGTTGCTCAGCCACTTGCTGCCGTCGCTGGCGGGGTTCTGCCAGTTGACGACGGTGTTCTGCCCGTCCGCGCCGGCGGTGAAGCCCTGCTGGGTACGGAAGTCGAGCAGATATTCGGGGTCCTTGCCGCCCGAAGCCTTGGTGTAGCCGGCGTTGCCGGTAACTTCCCAGCCGCCCGGCTTCCAGTCGAGCAGCATCGCATAGCTGTCGTTCTTGACTCGCGTGCGGCGGTAATTGGTGTCCAGCTGGCCGGTCGAGCCCGTGCCGCTGGTGATGCCGGAGAAGGTGGCGGAGGTTACGACGCCGGGGCTGCCATCGACGCCTGGCTTGTAGGTCGCCGCGGTCATCCGCGAGCCTTCATAGCCATAGGTATACATCGAGTTCGAGACGTTGTCGTAATTGCCGCGGATCACCATTGCGGTGCCGGTCAGCGTAAGGTTCTCGGCCGGCTTGACCTGGACCGCACCATTGAAACCGATGCGCTCGCGCTCCTGGCGGAAATATTCGCGGGCGAGGAACGAGGCGTAGCGGGCATTGCTGAACGCCGTCTTTTCGGCGGCGGTCAGCGTGCTGATCGCCTTGCCGTTGATGGTAGCCGTCGTAGGGGCGTTTGCCAGCAAGGCGTCGCCGGTGCGATACCAATAGCTGGCCACACCCGCACGGGCGAGCTGCTGCTTGTCGTAGTTGCCGCCCAGCAGGATGCCGAACGTGCCGGACTCATTGTGCCAACTGTACAGCGCGGAGCCACGAACGCTGCCCTTTTCGACGCGGCCATTATATTCGTAGCCGCCGGTTGCCGCGATCGTGTTCGGCTTCAGGTCGAGCGGCTTGCGCGTGATGACGTCGATGCTGGCGCCGATCGCGCCTTCCTGCAGCCGCGCTTCCGGCGTCTTGTAGACGATCGCCTGGCTGATGATCGTCGGCGACAGCAGCGAATAGTTGAACGTGCGGCTCGAACGGTCGGATGGATTGCCGCCCCAATCGGCCGAAGCGACCGAGTGGCCGTCGATGGTCAGGCGATTGAGCGCAGGCTCGACACCGGCGATCGAGAGCTGTTCGCCTTCACCGAACTGGTGATCGACGGTGATGCCGGGCAGGCGCGACAGCGATTCCGCAACGTTCTTGTCGGGCATCTTGCCGACGTCTTCGGCACTGAGCACTTCGACGATCGAGCTCGCCTTGCGCTTGGTATCGATCGAGTCCGCGATGCTCTTGCGAATGCCGGTAACGACGATTTCGCTCTGGTCGTCGCTCTGTGCCAGCGCGGGCGCGGCGTACAGGCCGGTAACAGCGATCGCCGCGAGTGCGACCGAATTCAGCAGCGGTATCTTGAAGGTCATATGGTTTTCCTCACTCCCCAGAAGGTTATTTGTTGCCCGCGGGCCGAAGGCTCTCCGCCGGAAAGACCTTGGTCACACCGGTCAAATCGGTAACCGCATAGGTAAATCCTGGCTGCAGCGCATAGGCGCCGACCTGGCCTTGGCGGTTGATCGCCAGGAACGCGACCTGCGCGTCCTTGACGGCATCGCCCCGCAATTTGGCGATGTGCAAAACGGCTTCGCGGCAGGCGGCCATCGGGCTCATCCCTGCGCGCATCGACGAGACGATGCGCGCGGAACCCGCGATCCGCGTCACTTCTTCCCCGACGCCCGTCGCGGTTGCGGCGCCGACGTCCGGCTCTACCATCAGGCCGCAGCCGGCCTGTGGGGAATCGCCCACCCGGCCGCGCAGCTTGAACGCCATGCCCGACGTGGTGCAGGCACCGGCCAGCCGGCCGCTCGCGTCGCAGGCGACGATGCCGATCGTGTCATGGTCAAGCGCCGAACCACGTTGGTTCTCGATATTGGCTACCGGCTTGTACTTGGCGGTCTTCAGCCACTCGCGCCACGCCGCTTCCGCCTCGGGCGTGAGCAGCCGCGTCTTGGAAAAGCCCTGTTCGAGCGCGAACTGGCGTGCGCCTTCACCGACCAGGAAGGTGTGCGGGGTCTTCTCCATTACGCGCCGCGCGACCGAGATCGGGTGGAGAATGTCTTCCAGGGCGGCAACCGCGCCGACATTGCCGCGGTCGTCCATGATGATGGCGTCCAGCGTGACATGCCCGTCGCGGTCCGGGTACCCGCCATATCCCACCGAATGGTTAGTCGGATCGGCTTCCGGTACCCACGCGCCGGCTTCCACCGCGTCGACCAGCGAACCGCTCTTCTTCCACTGCGCATAGGCCGCGGCATTGGCGGCAGCGCCGAAATCCCATGTGGAAACAATCAGCGCGCGCGCGCCACTCGGCTGCGCCAGCGCGGTAGCCGCCGGCATCACCGCGGCCCCCGCCACCCCCAATTTCAATGCATCGCGACGACGGATTCCCATCCGAGCAACCCCCTCGAAACGCCGCATTTCTGCGGCTGATCCTTGTTGCGGTGCGTCATATGTATGTCACTGCAACGAAGGGATGCTGTCATAGGTGCCACATCAATACAATACCATTTCGGAAAATTGGTTTTATATATGGCAGCGTCCGGGATGCGCCGGGTCGCTTTTCCGTATGCTTGTTGCGCCAATGCAACGCGCCGGCGCCCGAAGGTTTCGGACGCCGGCGCGGGTGGCCGGACAAGCGGGGTAGAGGAGGTCAGCGCGGGCTGGTGAACCCGCCGATTTCGGCGATCGCCAGCTTGGCCTCTGGCAGCGCTGTCTCAGCAAAGGTCAGCCGGAGGTAGCGTGCGGCGCGCGCGCGGCCGAACGCGATTCGCTGGGTCGATAGCGCATAGGCGATGTTGCTGAACTCACCGGTAGCAGCAGGCTCCCAATTGGTACCGTCCGCGCTGGTTTCCGCCTGATATCCCTTGGGCGGCGCTGCGCCGATCATGACGTGGCGCGACGGCGTGAGGCTGAAGCCGGCCAGCGTCGTGCTCGCACCAAGATCGATGGTGATCGTCGCCGGGGTGCCGGGACGCGGCGCCGGCACCGTCCAGATCGTGCCGGGATCGCGATCGAGCAGCCTTTCCGCGCCGGGCGCACTCGCTGCTGCGATCGTCCAAGGGCGCGTGTCGAGCACGGTGGGGTCGGAAGAGACGATCGGCGCCACCGGCACGGGCGCCACCGAGCGGAACAGCGCGAACTCGCTGATCGCCGGGCAGGCGCTGGCGTCGAGGATGCGCAGACGCACCCGGCGCGGGGCGATCGGGCGGGGCAGGCGCAGGATCCGCTGGGCCGAGATGCATTCCTTCTCGGCGAGCTGCTGCCAGGTGCCGTCGATCTCGGCATCCACCGCGAAGCGCGTCACGCGCACCCCCAGCGGCAGATATTCGCGGAGGCGGATCACGTCGAAGCGGGTGCCGGGCTTCAGGTCCAGCGTCAGCGTCGGCGTGGTGGTGCCGTCGGCGGTCGACCAATAGGTCTCGCGATTGCCGTCGAGCACGCGCGCGGCCTCGAAGCCGGGCCCGCGCACGGCGCTGGCGTGGGCGACGGCGCCCTTGGCGAGGTCGTGCGCAAAGGTGGCGCGGATTGCGTCGCCGAAGCTCTTGAGGATCTTCATGTCCTGATCGGCGATGCGGCCGCGGCGGTCGGGCGGCAGGTTGAGGTTCAGATTGGTCCCACGGCCGACCGATTCGTCGTAGAGCTGCACCAGCCGCTCGGGGCTCTTTACCCGCGAATCCTCGTCGGCGTGATAGAACCAGCCCGGCCGGATCGAGACGTCGGTTTCCGCCGGCCACCACAGCGCGCCGCCGCGCACGCCCGAATTGCCCTCGCTCTGGACATAGGGGTGGTTGGGCATGGTCGGCCAGCAGGGATCGCCCGCGACGCCGTCTTCATTGCCGACCCAGCGGATATCGGCGCCGAGCGGATCGAAGGTGCAGGCATCGGGCTGGAGCTTGTGGACAAGGGCCACGATCGAAGGCCAGTTGTAATAGGCCGGGGCGTCGATCTTCCGCGTCTCGCGTGCGCCGCCATAATAGCCGTCGCCGCCGTTCGCGCCGTCGAACCACACTTCGAACAGCTTGCCGTAGCGTGTGCAGAGCTCGGTGAGCTGGGCGCGGTAATAGGTGATGTAGCCCGGGCGGCCATAGTCGGCATGGTTGCGATCCCAGGGCGAGAGGTAGACGCCGAAGGGCAGGCCGGCGCGCGCGCAGGCGTCCGACATCTCGCGGACGATGTCGCCCTTGCCGTTCTTGTAGGGGCTGTTGCGGATCGAGTGTTCGGTCAGCGTGGTCGGCCAGAGACAGAAGCCGTCATGGTGCTTGCAGACGAGGATCAAGCCCTTGAGCCCACCCGCCTTGGCCGCGGCCACGATCTGGTCGGCGCTGAAATCGGTGGGATTGAAGGTCTTGGGATCTTCGTCGCCAAAACCCCATTCCTTGTCGGTGAAGGTGTTCATCGAGAAGTGGATGAAGGCATATTGCTCGCGCTGGTGCCATTTCCACTGGCGCGGGCTGGGCGTTGCGCCGACCGGCTTGGGCGCGGAAGACTTGGCGGTGCCGGTCGCCGCGTGGGCCAGCGCCGGCGTAGCAAGGCCGGCGGCGACGAGCGCACGGCGGGAAAGGGTCGTCATTTGCGTTCTCCGGGGAGTGGTTCGGGAATCAGCCAGGTCTCGGCGACCTGATGGCCACGGCCGCTGCCGCCCATGCCGGCGGGCCGCGTCCAGGCGAGATCGAGGGTGCCGCCGCGCGTGGCGGCGGCGGGAATGTCGAATTCCACCGTCATCGGGTTGCTCGATCGGGCGAGCGGTGGGTGAATCTCGATGCTGCCATTGGCGACGAGGCGCATCGGCAGCCAATAGTCCTCGCCGGCATAGGTGGCGACGAGGCGATAGCGGCGTTTCGGGTCCAGGCCCGCATAGTGGAGCCGCAGCGGCGCGTCGTAGAGGCTTTCGGCATAGCTGATCCACGACATGCGCCAGCCGTCATTGGGCGTGCGATCGGCGATGCCCTCCACCGCGCCGTGGAAGCGCAGCGGGTCGGCGAGCGCGCTGCTGCCGCGCACCAGGTGCGGGGCGTGCCAGGGATCGCCGAGATCGTCGTACAGCGCGCCCTCGCGCCTGCGTTCAGGGTCGGCGAGTTCCGCAGGCGTGCGCGTGGCGAGATGGCGTTCGATCCAGACCCGATCGTTGAGGTCCACATCGACGCGATCGAGATTGGCGCCGCGCTCGACATTGGTCGCGCCGTACAGCTTCACGCTGAGCTGCAGCCGCGCGCCCTGCCACAGCCGCTCGGCCAGCGCGAACAGCCGGGTGCGCAGCGCGGGCACGGGTGCGGGATCGGCCTCTGCCAGTCGCGTGCGGGCGGTGGCGGCATCGGGCGCGGCGAGCGCGGCGGCCTCGCGGGCACGCGCGGCGATCAGGCGGTGGCGGACGATCGCGTCGTACACCGCGCGGTAGCGGAGCGCGTCGATCCGCCAATCGGCCCAGGATGCAGGCTGGAGGCCGTCGACCAGCGCCAGCGTCGCATCGATGCGAGTGTTGCGGGCGGGATCGCCGATCCAATTGTCTTCCAGCGCGAACAGCGCCTTGGCGCCGGCGGGGTCGCCGAGGAAGGCGCGGGCATAGTCGCGCGCGAACGCCTCCGGCGCGACCTGGGGATCCCAGCCGAGACGGAACCAGAGGAACTGGTTTGCATCGTCGTTCACGCCTTCCGAATAGGTGACGAAGCCGCTGCTGCCGGGATCGAGGTGGCGGAACAGCGCCGTCATCGCACGCGGGCGCGGATTGATCGGCTCACGGCCTTCGGTGAGCGCGAACGCCGGGCTCCAGCGGTCGACCGGCACCTGCGCGTGCATGGTGTGAGCGATGTCCGGGTAGAGCAGCAGCTGCATGCCGGCGGGCAGGTGGCGGCGCTGCAAGGCGACGGAATCGCGCGTCTGCGGCCCGGCGAAGATGCCGGTCAGCCAGCGCGGACGCTGGGCAAGCTGGGCGTAGAACGCGTCGAGCCCGGCGGCGTCGAAGCCCTGGGTCGAGATCCACACCGCGGCCGCGGGATTGCGGGCGCGCAGCGCCGCCGCTTCGTCTGCGACGAGGGGAAAGAGGTTGGCAGGGGCGGCATGGCCGGGGTCGCCGCCGGGTACGTAGAGCGCATCCACCTGTGGCAGTTCGCCGAGCAGCGTGCGGAGACGGGCGACTTCGGCGTCGCGTTCGCCTTGCGTCGCATAGTCGTGCAGATTCGGATAATAGAGTGCGAAGTCGATGCCGAGCCGGTGGGCGATATTGCCGATGCCGCGCAGCGTTTCCAGCGGCGGGGCCGGGAAGAGCGGGCTGGTGGCCTCGTCGTCGGAGACCGGCGCGATCACCTGTACGCCGCTGGCGCCCCACAGCGCGAAATCCTCGATCCGGCGCTGGAACATCGCCAGCGTCCAGGCATCGTAGCTGTTGTTCTTGGCGCGATAGCCGATCTGGGTGAGGCGCACCGGCCGGGCCGGCGCGCTTTCGTAGCGTAGCGGACGGGCGCCGGTGCGGAGGTACCAGCCGGCGCCGTACACCAGACCCCGCGTATCGCGCGCGGTGATCACCAGCGTGTCGCCGATCCGCCGCACCGCGAAGCCCTCGCGCGGCAGGCGACGCGGCGCGACCGTGCGCCACGCAGCGCGTCGTGCGGGGGGCAGGGCGGCCTCCACCGCGCCACGCGGCGCGAGGAGGACGCGCGCACACGCCGCGCGCCGCTCCGCCAGCCGCGTGCGCAGCAGCGCTGCCGCGACCTCGCCGCCGGCACCGGCGGCGACGCAGGGCGTCGTCGTCAGAAGCGCGGCGGCGAGCAGCATCAGCCGGGCGTACGGCCGTTGGAGGGCGGACGATCGGCCGGCGCACGACCGAAGGCGGGATTGGGCGTAGCCGACATGGTGAAGCGCAGCGTGCCACCTTTCACCAGATCGGCGTGCGCGATCCAGCTTTTGGTCCATGGGCGGCCGTTCCAGCTGACGGCGGCGATGTACGGCGTGTCGGCGCGGTTGCCCGGCGCCTCGATTACCAGCCGCTTGCCGGTGCCAACGGTGACTTCCGCCCGCTCGAACAGCGGCGAGCCGAACACATAGACCGCCGAAACCGGATCCACCGGATAGAAACCCAGCGCCGAGAAGACGAACCAGGCGCTCATCTGGCCGCAATCGTCGTTGCCGATGATGCCGTCGGGATCGTTCTTGTACATCTCCGTGCACAGCCGGCGGATCATCGCCTGCGTCTTCCACGGCGCGCCGCAATAGGCATAGAGATAGGCGACGTGCTGGTCGGGCTCGTTGCCATGCGCGTACTGCCCGACGAGGCCCGAGATATCGGGCGGGGCATTGTCGGGCAGGGTGGAGGGTGCGTTGAACAGCGCGTCGAGCTTCGCCTCGAACTTCGCGTCGCCGCCCATATGCGCGATCAGGCCGTGCACGTCGTGCTGGTTGAGGAAGGTCGCCTGCCAGCCATTCGCCTCGGTATAGTCTCGCCACCAGGGCTTGGGCATGTGGCCGAGCTGGATCGGATCGTAGGGCGTCCACCAGCTGCCATCGGCGAACCGGGGCCGTGCAAAGCCGATGCTGCCGTCGATCACGTTGCGCCAGTTGCCAGAACGCTTGGCGAGCCGCACCGCGTCCGCCTTCTCCCCGATCGCGGCGGCGAGGTGCGACGAAGCCCAGTCGTCATAGGCATATTCCTGGGTGCGGCTGACGCTTTCCCACCACTTGTCGGCCGGGACATAGCCGAGCTTGTCGTAGAGATCGCGGCCCTTGCTGTTGTCGAGGTCCTTCGCGGTGAAATCGAAGCTGCGGCGACGGATCGCGGGCCAGGCGGCGGCATAATCGGCCGGGATCCCCTTGGCCTGTGCCTCGGCGAGCGGCACCACGCCGTGCCAGCCGATCATCGTGCCGGTTTCCTTGCCCTGCAGCGGCCAGACCAGGGGTCCGTAGGGCGACTGGGCGGTCTGGCGGATCATGTCATCGACCAGCGACTTGACGCGCGCAGGCGCGATCAGGGTGAGCAGCGGGTGCAGCGCGCGATAGGTGTCCCACAAGGAGTAGGTGCTGTACGCCGCGCCGCCCTTGGGCACGGTGTGGATCTGTCCGTCCATGCCGAGATAGCGGCCGTCCACGTCGGAAAACAGCGTGGGCGCCAGCTGGGCGTGGTAGAGCGACGTGGCGAGGATCGTGCGCTGGTCTTCGGTGCCGCCTTCGACGCGGACGGCGTCCAGCGCCGGTTGCCACCGGGCGGTGGCTTCGCGGCGGGTGGAATCGAAGTCCCAATGTCCCGCTTCGGTGACCAGATTTGCGCGCGCGCCGGCGAGATCGACCCCGGAAATGCCACAACGCATTAGGATCGGGGCTTTCCCCGCGTCCGCATAGTGCAGAATCGCCTTCAGTCGCCGTCCGGTGACGCGGCGTGTGCCGGCCGGCTGCGCGGCGTCGTCATCGGTGTAAAGTGTGATCCGATCGGGCTGGCGCGAGAGCTGGAGCGCAAAGAAGATCTTGCGGCCCTTGGCCCAGCGGAAGACTTGTCGCTGGCCGGTGATCGTGCCGTCGGGCTCGATCTCCATCAGCGCGTCGGCGATCAGCGGCGGGCTGTCCGAGCTGTCGAGCACCAGATGCGACAGATCGAGCAGGATATGCCCGGCGCCAGCGGGAAACGTATAGCGATGCCAACCGGTTCGCTCGGTCGCAGTGAGTTCTGCACGGACGCCGTTCTCCAGTGCCACGCTGTAATAGCCCGGCTCGGCGCGTTCGTCGTGATAGCGCTGGCGATAGCCCGTCTCGGGCTTTTCGCGCGTGCCGGGCTGCAACACCACCGGTCCCCGACCGGGGACAACGAGCAGATCGAGCATGTCGCCGATGCCGGTGCCCGAGAGATGCGTGTGCGAGAAGCCGAGGATCGAGCCGTCGCTGTGGTAATAGCCCGAGCACGTTTCCCAGCGCTCGACGCCGGTATCGGGGCTCAACTGCACCATGCCGAAGGGCAGCGACGCGCCAGGATAGGTGTGGCCGGTACCGCCCGTTCCGATGAACAGGTTTGCTGCAGTGCGGTAAGGTGTCTGCGCACTCGCGATGCGTGGCGTAGCAGCGGCGGCCAGGCCGATCGCGCTGGTCGCAAGAAGGCTGCGGCGGGAGAGCATCACAGGGTCTCCTGAAGGATCTTGGGTTGGGTGGTGGCCAGATGGACGAGCAGTTCGCCGAACAGGCCATTGGCCCAGGCAAACCAGTCGCGGGTGAACTTCGCGGGGTCGTCCTGGTCGACAGCCTCATGGATGAAGCCGGTGCCGGCGTCGCTATTGCTAAGCATTCGCAAGATATTGCGAAGCATTCGCGGGTCGTGATCTTGCGAGAACGCGCGTATAATCAATGACATTGGCCAAACCTGCCGCAATCCGACATGCGGGCCGCCGATTCCCTCGACCACCTTGCCGCGCGACCAATAGGGGTTGGCATCGCTCCACGCGGCGGCAGCCGTACGCTGCCACAACGGGTCTTTGCGATCGACGCAACGCAGATAGGCGAGGCTCGAAAGCGACGGCACATTGGCGTCGTCCATGAAGATCGTGTTGCCGAAGCCGTCGACCTCATAGGCGATCACCTCGCGCCCATCGCGCAACCGCATCGTGCCATAGGCGCGCAGTGCCGCTGCGATTTCACCGCCTAGAGACGTCGCTTCATTCGCAAGTGCAGCATCCTGGCGCGCCGCCATGGCGAGGGAGGCAAGCTCTCGCAGAACCGTTACTGCGAAATAATTGGCCGGAATCAGAAAGGGATAGACGCATGAGTCGTCCGACGGGCGAAATCCGGAGTGGATCAGCCCGACGGGCCGCGTAGGCGCGCCGTATCCGTCGAGCATCAGCGTTTCGGTGGGCCGATCGCTGCTTCGCAGGAAGCGATAGGGGCCGGGGCCATGCTTGCGCTGCTGCTCGCGAAAGGTGCGCAGGATGGCGCGGGCGGATTCCGCCCATAGCGCGTCGAACGGCGACACGTCGCCGGTCGCCCTCCAATAATCATGTGCCAATCGAAGGGGATAGCAGAGACTGTCGATCTCCCACTTCCGCTCGGCGACGCCCTGCTTCATCTCGGTCTTGTCGGCCAGCGCCCAGCTCAGCTTGGTGCGGGCGTTCGGGTCCTCGAGAAAGGCGTTGGCGTAGGGATCGAGCAGGATGCAGCGCGCCTGCCGGGCGATCAGGCCATGATACAGGCGGCGGAGATCGGCGTCCTCCCTGGCAAGGTGCAGATAGGGCCGCACCTGCGCCGAGCTGTCGCGCAGCCACAGCGCGTCGATGTCGCCGGTGATGACGAACGCGTCGGGCTTGCCGTCCACCACGCCCATCTTCACCGTGGTATCGAGCGTATTGGGATAGCAGTTGCCGAACATCCAGCGCAGCTTTGGATCGGCGATCTGCTTGGAAACGCGTGCAATTTCGCGTTCGACCGCCTTGCTGACGAAGCGGCGGTCGGCGGCTGCCGGGCGTTTGCTGGCGAGTTCCGGCGTGGCACCGGCGAAGGCGGGCGTGGCGGCGAACGCCAGGCCCGAGCCGATCAGCGTGCGGCGGTCGATCATTTCGGCAGCTCCTGTGCGGTGCCGGTCAGCGTGAACTCGGCCCATTGGCCGGCACCGTCTCCCGGCTGCCCGCCGCCGATCCACACGCGATAGGTGCCCGGCAGCACCCGGCGGATGCCGTCGCGCGCAACGCTGCTGATGCTGCGCGGATCGAGCGTGAACGACAGGCTGGCCGACTTGCCGGGCGCGAGGGCAGCCCGCTGAAAGCCGGTAAGCTGGCGCTGGAGCACTGGGGTGGTGAACCCACCTGGTTTGCCGGCAGCAGGCGTGACGACATAAACCTGCGCCACTTCCTCACCGCTGCGGTTCCCCGCATTGGTGAGCGTGGCGCTGACCTGCACCGGCTGGCCGATGCCCGCGGCCTTCACCGACACGTCGCCATAGGCGAATTTGGTGTAGCTGAGGCCATGGCCGAAGCCCCAGAGCGGCTTGCCGGTGAAGAAGCGGTAGGTGCGCTCCTTCATGCCATAGTCCACGAACGCCGGCAGGTCGTCGGTCGAGGCATAGAAGGTGAGCGGCAGGCGGCCCGAGGGGTTGTTCTTGCCCGCCAGCGTCTCGGCGATCGCGGTGCCGCCTTCCTCGCCGGGATACCAGGCTTCGAGGATCGCGTCCGCGAGGCTCGGGTCCACCGCCACCGCGCTGCCGCTGGTAAGGACGAGGACGAGGGGCTTGCCGGTCTTGCGCAGCGCCTTGAGCAGGTCGAGCTGCGGGCGGGGCAGGGCGATATCGGTCCGGTCGCCGCCGACAAAGCCGGGGATCGAGACGCTGAGCGCCTCGCCCTCGAGATCGGGCGACAGGCCGAGCACCGCGACGATCGTGTCGGCGTTCTTTGCCACCTCGAGCGCCTCCGCCAGCATCGGCTCGGCGGGCGGCTGCCACATCAGGCGGACGCCGAAATCCTCGCTGCGATGGTCGATCTCCATGCGGAACGGCACCGGCTTGCCGTCGCTGGCGAGCTTCACCGCCACGCGTGCTTTGCCGAGCGGGCCGTCGTGGAGCAGCTTGCCGTCGACCCACAGCCGCACCGCGTCGTGCGTGGTGCAATCCTTCCAGCAGGCGGGGATGTCGATCGCGAGTTCATAGTCGCCCGCGCCCGGCGGCACGAACTCGCCGCTCCAGCGCACCGCGAAGCCGGTGGGGTTGAGCCCCGGCAGCGGCGCGGCGCGGGTGTAGTTGAAGTCGATCCGGCGGTCCTGCCGGGTGGCGACCGGCGTGCCGGTCACCGTCGGCGAGGCGAAATATTCGGCCTTGAGGCCCGGCTTGCCGTCGGCGCGGAAGGCCGTTTCCGGCATGATCACCGCAGCCGCCTCGGCCAGCTGCGCGCCTTGCGCGTAGACGACGCGGTCCGCGCCGAACTGGCGACGGATGCCGTCGAGCGGCGTCACCGGATCCTTGGCGGTACCGTGATAATTGCCCTCCAGCACGCCCAGATCGTCTGCATTGGCGCCGATCACCGCGATGCGGCCGCCAGGCGCGAGCGGCAGGCGGTCGCCGTCGTTCTTGAGCAGCACGATCGCCTTGCGCGCGGCCTCCAGCGCCAGCGCGCGCTGCGCCAGGGTGCCGCGCTCGGTAGGCTTGATCTTGCCCCACGGATTGGCGCCACCGAACGCGATGCCGAGTGCGCGGCGGGCGTCGAGCGCGCGCTTGAGCGCCACGTCGACCTCGGCCTCGCTCACCAGCCCGCGCTTCACCGCCTCGGGCAGCGCGGCATAGGTGGTGCCGCAGTTCAGATCCATGCCCGCCTTGACCGCCGCGGCCGAGGCTTCGGCGGCATCGAGGCGGTAATGGTGGAACAGGTGGATGTTCGCCACCGCGTCGCAGTCCGAGACGGTCAGGCCCTGGAAGCCCCAGTCCTTGCGCAGCCGATCGTTCAGCAGCCCGCCCGACGCGCAGGCCGGGGTGCCGTGGATCGAGTTGTACGCGCACATCACCGATTGCGCCCTGCCCTCGGTCAGCGCGAGGCGGAAGGCGGGAGTGTAGGTGGACTCCAGATCCTGCGGGCTGGGATCGACATCGAAGCCGTCGCGGCCGGCCTCGGGGCCGCTATGCACCGCCAGATGCTTGGGCGTGGCGAGCACCTTGGGGTGCGCCGGGTCCGGGCCCTGGAGGCCCTGGATGAAGCCCACCGCCAGATGCCCGGTGAGGAACGGATCCTCGCCATAGGTTTCTTGGCCGCGCCCCCAGCGCGGATCGCGGAAGATGTTGATGTTGGGCGACCAGATCGTCAGTCCCTCGTAGATCTTGCGATCGGCGGTCACCGGCTTCGCGTTGAACTTGGCGCGCGCCTCGGTGGCGACGGTGTCGCCCACCTTGTGGAGCAGCGGCACGTCCCAGGTCGCGGCAAGGCCGATCGCCTGCGGGAACACGGTCGCATAGCCGTCGCGCGCGAGGCCGTGCAGGCCCTCGTTCCACCAGTCATAGGCGGGCAGGCCGATCATGGGGTCGGCGGGCGCGGTGCTCTGGAGCTGCGCGGCCTTCTGCTCGATCGTCATCTTGGCGATGGCGGCGGCGACCGGATCGGGATCGCCGGCGAGGAGGAGCAGGGGGAGAAGCGGCATCAGCGGGGTCCCAGCGTGCGAAGGGTAAGGGCGCGGGCGAGCGCGGCGGCACTGGCCTCGGACGAGATGGTGAGCGTGCGGCTCTCGCCGGGCAACAGGTCGAAGCCGTTGTCGCTAGCCTGCGCGACGGTGGTGCCGAAATCGAGCATCACTGCGCGGGCAAGGGCGCCCGCGGTGACGGTCACCTGCTTGCCCTGCCATCGCACCGACAGGCGCGGGGCCGGATAGGCCATGTCCTTGGGCAGGGACCGTTCCAGGATGGCGCGCGAGACCGGCTTGCCGTCGATCCACAACTCGGCGACGGCATAGCTGTCGGCGGGCGCCGCGCTGCCGAACAGGTCGGCATCGGCGATCTTGGCGAGTTCGAGCGCGCCCGGCGAGAGGTCGAACTTCTCGGCCTTGGTTCCCAGCGGCTCGCCGTCCATGGTGAAGCCGCGGACGCGCCATTCGGCGGCGACCAGCGTGGTCGCGTCGGACACGGCGGCGAGGCGGGTGGCGCCGTCCTTGTGTTCGGCGACGATCGCCTGGGGCGCGAACATCCGGCGCGCCTCGAACTGCAGCAGCTTCCACTGGCCATCATAGTCGATGCTCGCCCAGCTGATCGCCGGCCAGGCATCGTTGAGCTGCCAGAACAGCGATCCCATGGTGATCGGCTCGCAGGCGCGATGGTGGCGCGCGGCCATGCCGATCGCCTGCATCTGGTTCACCTGGGTGAGGTAGACGAGGTCGGCGAAGTCGGCGGGCTTGCGCAGCCGCTGGTCGAGATAGAGCTGCAGGCGGCTATTGCCTTCGCCGGCCAGGAACTTCTGGTGCGCCTTGAGCACCGGGCTGTCGA
>JAIYAA010000291.1 GCA_027489295.1 Sphingomonadales bacterium
CCGAGGCAGCCGCCAAGCCCGGCCCGCGCCGGATCGGTGCGCCACTCCGCCTGCTTGTTGCCCGCCGTGTCGAGCGGAGCGCTCAGCCAGCCCTGGATATATTCCACCTGCACCAGCCGAATGGCGCCGAAATCGCCACGCGCGACGCGAGCACGCGCCTCCTCGACCAGCGGATAGCCGCTATAGGTGAAGGCGAGGGCGAAGCGCTTGCCGCTCGCCTGCGCGGCGGCGGCGATGGCGCGGGCTTCGTCGCCGTTCATCGCCATCGGCTTTTCGCAGAAGACGTGGAAGCCCGCGTTCAGCGCGGCGATGGCGACGGGCGCGTGGAGGTGGTTCGGGGTGACGATCGCCACCGCATCGATCCGCTCGCTCTCCGGCAGCGCAACTTCGCCAGCGAGCAGGTCGTCATAGGTCGCATAGATCCGCGCCGGATCGAGCCCGAGCAGGTCGCCGGTCCACGCATTCCTGCCCGCATCGGTGCTGAACGCGCCTGCCGCCAATCGCCAGTCTCCGTCGAGCGCGGCGGCCATGCGGTGGACGGCGCCGATGAACGCGCCCTCACCGCCGCCGACCATGCCGAGCCTGAGCGGGTGCCGGATCATGCGTCGCGGCTTCCCAACCCGAGCAGCTTGCGCATCGCGGCCTTGTCGACGCCGCTCGACGCGAAATCGTCAAACGCACGTTCGGTCACGCGGATGATATGGTCGCGGATGAACGGCGCACCTTCGCGAGCCCCATCCTCGCTGTTCTTCAGCGCGCATTCCCACTCGATCACCGCCCAGCCGCGATAGCCGTACTGGGCGAGCTTGCTGAAGATGCCGACAAAATCGACCTGGCCATCACCGGTCGAGCGGAACCGGCCGGCGCGGTTCACCCAGCTCTCATAGCCGCCATAGACGCCGCTGCGCCCGGTCGGGTTGAACTCGGCATCCTTCACATGGAAGCACGCAATCCGGTCGTGATAGCGATCGATGAAGTCGAGATAGTCGAGCTGCTGCAGCACATAGTGCGACGGGTCGAACAGGATGCGCGCGCGGGGGTGGTGGCCCACCGCCTCCAGGAAACGCTCCCAGCTCGCGCCGTCGTGGATGTCCTCGCCGGGGTGGATCTCATAGGCGCAGTCGACGCCGGCGTCCTCGAACACGTCGAGGATCGGCAGCCAGCGGCGGGCGAGTTCGGCGAAGGCCTCTTCGACCAGCCCCGCGGGGCGCTGCGGCCAGGGATAGACATAGGGCCAGGCCAGCGCGCCCGAGAAGGTCGCGTGCGCCTTGAGCCCCAGCCGTCCGCTGGCGCGCGCAGCGAGCTTGACCTGCTCGACCGCCCAGGCCTGGCGCTCGGCCGGCTTGCCGTGGAGTTCGGCGGGCGCAAAGCCGTCGAACAGCGTGTCGTACGCCGGATGCACCGCGACGAGCTGGCCCTGCAGGTGCGTCGAAAGCTCGGTCGGCTGGATGCCGAACTTGTCGAGCCGGGCGCGGAGATCGTCGCAATAGGCCTGGCTCTCGGCGGCTTGGCGAAGGTCGATCAGCCGCGGGTCGCACGGAATCTGGACGCCCACATAGCCGAGTCCCGCGGCCCATTCCGCCATATGGTCGAGCGTGTCGAACGGCGCGGTGTCGCCGAGGAACTGGGCCAGGAAGATGCCGGGGCCCTGCATCGCGGTCATGCGTGCGTCTCCTTGGCGCTATTCTTGAAAGTGAACTGGAACAGAAGCGCGATCACCGCCGCGGCGATCGCCGGATACCACCAGAGCTGGTGCCAGTCGGCGACCGTCGCGTTCGTCGGCAGCTGCGCATAGAGCAGCCCGCCGATCTGCGAACCGAGCAGCATGCCCACCCCGTAGGTGAACAGCGTCAGCATGCCCTGCGCCTGGGCGTTGACGCCCTTGGGGCTCGCGATGGTGCCGGTGTAGATCGCGCCGGCGACGAAGAAGAAGTCGTAGCACACGCCGTGGAGCGCCACGCCCAGATAGATCGCCCAGATACCGGCGCCGCCGTCGCCGATCGCGAACAGGGCGTAGCGCAGCGCCCAGGCGATCATGCCGACCAGCAGCAGCGTCTTCACCCCGAAGCGGCGATAGAGCCACGGCATCGAAAACATGAAGACCAGCTCGGACATCTGCCCGATCGCCAGCGTGCCGCCGACATTCTCGATCCCCACCACCCCGACATAGGGCGAGGCATAGGCATAATACATCGCCAGCGGGATCGAGATCAGCGTCGCGCAGAGGATGAAGATCAGGAACGAGCGGTTGCGCATCAGCCCGAAGGCTTCGGTGCAGAACACCTCGGCAGCGAGGCTCTTCCCCTGCGGCGCATCGGGCTGCACGTTGGGCAGGGTGATGCTGTACAGGCCGAGCACGATCGAGACGGCGCCGGCAACTTCGAAGATATGCGGGCTGGCGGAAAGGTGCGCCCAGCCGATGATCAGCCCCGCGACGATCCAGCCGAGCGTGCCGAAGGCGCGGACGAACGGAAAGCGATCGACGCGCTCGCCGAAGCTCTTGAGCGCAATCGTGTTCGCGAGGCCCACGGTCGGCATGTAGAGGATCATGTAGCCGAGCAGCAGCCAGACGAAGCTGGCGCCATGCTCGGGCGTGAGCAGCGTCGGCAGCACGAAGAGCAGCACACCCCCGACGAGGTGGAGCACCACCATCAGCATCCTGGGGCTGAGGAACCGCGCGGCGGCCATGCCCAGCAGGAAGGATCCGACGATCGAGGCGATCGGGCCGACCGAGAACGCATTGGCGATCAGGCTGCCCAGGCCGACGGTCTGCATCACCAGGCCGAGCGTGACGTTCCACGCGCCCCAGACGAAGAACTGCAGGAACATCAGCGCGCTGAGGCGCCCCGTGAGCAATCCCGACGCCGGGCGTGCGCTGTCCGCGAAAACCCCTTCAGCAGCGACCATGCGCTTCCTCTCCCCCGAATACGGCTTTGCCGCTGTTCGACTCGCAGCCTATGCACTCCGACTAGTGATGTAAAGGATTACATTGCTCGGACTCGACACGCTTCGCCGCAACCGACAAAGATGCCGCATGACGACGATTATCGAGGTCGCCGCGGCTGCGGGTGTGTCCACCGCCACCGTTTCGCGCGTGCTCAGCCAGCCCGGGCGGGTGGCGGAGGCGACGCGGCGGCGCGTGCTCGAGGTCGTGGAGGCGCTCGACTATCGCCCGAACGTCGCCGCGCGCACGCTGCGCACGCTGCGTGCCGCCAAGATCCTGCTGACCGTGCCCGACATTTCAAACCCCTTCTTCGCCAGCGTCATCCGCGGCGCGGAAGAGGCGGCGCGCGATACCGGCTATGCGATGGTGCTGGGCGACACCCGCCACGATCCGGAGGTGGAGGACCAATATGCCGAGATGCTGTCGCGCCGCGAGGTGGACGGGCTGGTGTTCCTCGGCCACCGACTGCCGGCCAGCCTCGAAGCGCTGGTCGCGCGGCAGGGGGCGGCGGCGCCGATCGTCAACGGCTGCGAATACAGTCCCGAGATCGGCGTGCCGAGCGTGCATATCGACAACGCCGCGGCCAGCGCCGACGCGATCGAGCATCTCGTCGAACTCGGCCACCGCGCGATCGGCGTCATCACCGGGCCGCCGATCAGCCCGATCAGTCGCGATCGCCTTGCCGGTGCGCTGCGGGCAGCGGCGCGGCACGGGCTTGAGGATCGGCTGCAGCTGGTCGAGGGCGATTACGGTGCGGACTCCGCCCATCGCGGCGCGCGGGCGCTGCTCGCAAAGGGCGTCACCGCGATCTTCTGCTTCAGCGACGAGATGGCGCTGGGGGCGATCAGCGCGGTGAGCGCGGGCGGGCTGTCCTGCCCCGGCGACGTCTCCGTCATCGGCTTCGACGACCTGCCGCTGGCCCGGTTCTTCCACCCGGCGCTGACCACGATCGCCCAGCCCAAGGGGCTGATCGGCCGCCGCGCGGTGGAGCTGCTGGTCGGCATCCTGCGCGGCGCGGAGCCGGCCGAACGCCAGGTGACGCTGGCGCACGAGCTGATCCGCCGCGCCAGCACGGGGCCTGCGCCAAAGTCCCGGTGACAGGCTGCAGCCGCATGCTATGCTGTTCGAAAGGCGCTCGGAAGCGGTGCCTGCCGGGAGAGACACGATGCCGACGCTTCATGACACCCTGCAGCGCAGGGGCGCCGCACTGGCGCTGATCGCGGCGACGATGATCGGCGCGGCGCCGCCGCAGCCAGGGCGACCGCCGGTCACCGGCATTTCCCATCTGGCCGTCTATGCGACCGACCTCGCCGCGACCGATCATTTCTACCGCGTCGTCCTCGGCGCCCGCAAAGGCGCGGATCCGGAGGACCCGGCCGGGGTCCGCTATTATTTCAGCCCGCGGCAATTCGTGGAGGTGCTGCCAGCCCCCAAGGGGCTGGGTGCGAGCAGGCTCGCCCATGTCGGCTATATCACCGCCGATGCGCCGCAGCTGCGTGCCTGGCTTACCGTACACGGCGTGCAGGACCTGAGCGCGGTGCAACGCGGGGCAGGGGGCGACCAATGGTTCGGCGGTCGCGATCCCGAGGGCAATGCCGTCCAGTTCGTGCAGCCGGGCAGCCGTTCGGCCATGCCCGAAAAGCGGGCGATCAGCGGCCGCATCCTCCATGTCGGCTATGCGGTGCACGATCGTGCGAAGCAGGACGGCTTCTACCGCACGCTGCTCGGCTTCCGGCCGTATTGGTACGGCGCATTCCATGCCGACAAGGTGGACTGGGTCTCGCAGCAGGTACCCGATGGCCGCGACTGGCTGGAATATATGATGGTCGGGCCGGGCTCCGACGTGCCGTTGGAGAAAGTGGACGCCAACCAGCTGGGCGTGCTCAACCATGTCTCGCTCGGCGTGGCCAACATGGAAACGGCGGTGACCACCCTGTACCGCGAGAACCGGCTGAGCCCGCGCCATGACGGCCCGCAGATGGGACTGGACGGCAAGTGGCAGGCGAATTTCTACGATCCCGACGGCACGCGGGTGGAGCTGATGGAATATACGCCGGTGATGCAGCCTTGCTGCTCGGCCTTCACGGCGGAGAGCCCGGACCGCTAGCTGTTCGGGAACGGGACAACTGAGGCGGTCCGCGCGCGCCCGGGTCGAAACGTTGTCGTCACAAATTCGCGAGGCGGTGTAAGGCAGCATCATGGAGGACGAGCGGAACCTGCCGAAGCATGGGGAGCCTTTGGGCGTACCCTATTTCAACGTGTCCAATACACCGCCCGAATTGCGCTTCGACGCCTATGCCGAATCGGTCGATCCGATCTTCGATACGCGACGTACCGCGATTGAGGGTGATTTCAGCGTGGGGCTCGACGGGTTCAACGCCGGGCCGGTGCTGATCGGCCGTTCGCGCATGTGGGGCGCGGATTTCCAGTATGACCGCGACGTCCGCAAGGTCGCGCAGACCGGCGTCGAGGCGGTACTGGTGCAGATCGTCACCAAGGGCGGCGACGTCCGGTTGCACGACGGCGAGGCGACCGTGACGCAGCCCGGCGATATCTGCATCGCCGACATGACTCGTCCGTTCGCGACGCGCACCGGGGGCTGCGACAATATCAGCATGGTGGTGCATCACGCGGCGCTGGGGCTCGACGAGCCGCGGCTGGATGGATTGCACGGGCTGGTGCTGCGACGCGACACGCTGGGTGCGCAGCTGATGGCCGATCATGCCCGGATGCTGGTGGAGCGCCTGCCCCAGGCGCGACCCGAGGATGCCCTGGCGGTGGCGCGGGCAACCGGCCTGATGCTTGGCGGACTGATCGCACCCATGGTGGAAACGGGCGGCCAGCGCACCTCGGTGGCGGTGGCGGCGCTGTTCCGCATCAAGCGCTTCATCCGCGCCAACCTCGCCCATCCGGAGCTCGGCCCGGAGAGCGTGGCCAAGGCGATGGGCATGTCGCGCGCCTCGCTCTACCGCGCCTTCGCGCCGCTCGGCAGCATCGGCGATTTCATCCGCCGGCAGCGGCTGGAGCGGGTGCTGAGCGATCTGGGCGACCCCGCCTGCCGCGGCCGTTCGATCGCGGAGATCGCCTATGGCTGGGGCTTTGCCGACTGGTCGACCTTCTCGCGGGCGTTCAAGGCTGCGTTCGGCATCACCCCCAGCGAGGCGCGGGCGGGTAACGGCGCCCTGGCCGCGCCGGTGGAGGTGCGCGGCGGCGACGTGCTGCTGCCGCAGTGGATCCGCACGATGGAAGCACTGCGCCTGCCCGCCTGAGCCCCGCTACATCGCACGGGCCAGCTTGGGGGCCGCGCGGCTCGGCTCTTCGAAAGCGCGGGGAACGGCGGATTCGTCTTCGGTTCCGGGGTCCAGCAGCAGCACATAGCGGCGCAACAGCCACACGCAGCGCTCGAACACGGTCGTCGCGGCGAAGGCGCGCTGCTGGGCGTCGTGCGGCAGCGCTTCGGCCTGCATCCGGCGGCGGATCGAATCCATCAGCTCGGAGCGATCGTGCGTCAGCATCCGCAGCAGGGCGATATCCTCCGGATCGGGCGTGGCGGCGACGTCGGCCAGCGTTTCCAGCATCAGGTGCAGGCTTTCGACCAGGCTGTGCAGCAGCGTCCGGACGTTGTCATACGCCGCCCCGCCGGCGCTCTCCGCCAGCTCCACCAGCGAGGTCTGCAGCGACACGATCAGCTCATTGCGGTCGCGCAGGCGCAGCGCCTGGTCCAGCACGTCGCGGCTGGTATAGCGCTCGGCCAGTTCGGCGAGGAACATGTTGCATTCGCGGGTGACGGAGCGGTCCACCTCGCAACGCGCCTGCACGCTCAGGTCGCCGGCGTCGCCATCCTCGCGGAGGCCACCCAGATACAGTGGCAGACTGGCGAGCAGTCGCGCCTGCTCGCGGTTGGCGACGAGGATCGCGGTATCGGCATCGCCCATCGCCGCTTCGCTCAGATATTGCGGCTTGCCCAGCACTTCCTCGATCGAGGGGGGCGCCTGGGCTTCGATCAGCCGGCTGATCGGTGCGTCCAGCAGCGCCATGCACAGCGTCGAGGCCGCCTGCAGCGCCAGATACACGGCGGCGAGTTCGGCCGATCGGGACAGGCCGAGGCGGTCGAGCAGCGGCACGACCAGCTGGCCGCCCGCGATCCCGTCGGCGAGAAACACCAGCAGCAGCGCTGCGACGCCCACCGCCTTCAGCGCGATCTGGTAGAGCACGAGCTGGCGCGCGCTGCCGGTGAGGCGCCCGGCGAGGGTGAGGCCCGACAGGCCCGAGCCGAGCCCCGCGCCGATCACGATCATCGCCCCGCTGGCGAAGGGAAGCAGCCCTGCGCCCGCCATTGCCATCGCGACGACGGTGACGGTGGTGGAGGACTGGATGACCATCGCCACTGCCAGCCCGATCGCGAAGCTGATCGGCCAGAAGCGGGCCGACATCGCCATCGCCTCGCGCAGCATCTCCGAATCGCGCAGCGCGTGGGCGGCGGTCTTGATCAGGTCGACGCCGAGGAACAGCAGCCCGACGCCGAGCAGCGCGCTGACGAGGTAGCGGTAGCGGCTCGACTGATCGAGGTTGCAGTAGAAGGCGATGCCGGTGGCGCCGATCAGCACCAGGATGACATCGTGCATGTTCAGCGCCGCGACCAGCACCAGCAATGAGGTGCCGAGATTGGCCCAGCTGATCACCGGCATCGCCCGGCGCTTGTCGATCGCGCCGGCGCTGACCAGCGCGACCAGCACGAAGGTGACGGCGTTGACGCTCTGCATGATCGCGCCGGCGAGCAGCCCGAACGCGGCGGTGGAGCCGGTCCCGCTCACCGCGCGGGTGATCAGCCGGCGCAGCTTGCGGCCGGCCATCTGCTTGAGATTGGCCCCGATCAGCCGGATGCCGATGAAGAACAACCCCAGGCCGGCGAACAGGCTGGCGACGAAATCCATGGTAGGCGTGTTTCCCCGAATGCGCTTGGCCACGAGGCGAGTCACCGGCCCCCGTGCGACCGCATCCCTGCGCGTTCTCCGTGACGGCGACAAGTAACGAGCGTGGGATCACGGCTCAGTGATATGGCATTACGTCTCAAATCAGCTGCAAATCGTCTCATGGGGTAAGTTGTCATGTCTCTGTAACACGCGGTGCCGTAGATGGTGCAGCTATTTGATCGCGGGGGGTAAGGCCGCGCTTCGTCGCCCGGCGGAGCGCTGTTCTTGCAGCGTGGTCCAATGGCGGAGAACGGCCGGAAAAATTTCGGCGAGTACCAGGCAGTGCGCTCGATCGGGACGCGAAGTGCGCTGTCGCAGCAAGGGGAAGGTGGCGGCCACGCCATCTCTGGGGGCGAGTACACACACGATGAACAGCATCGCGGGCGCCGTTTGGGGCGCAACGGCGAAGCCTCGGCCCATGCGCGTGGCGGCGGGTTTCGTCGCCACGACCGTGCTGGCCGCGGCGGGCATTCTGATGCCGAGTGCGGCGCGGGCGCAGGACGGGGCGGTGGCGGAACCGGCGCCGGCGGAAAAAGCGCCGGGCAACCTCCACCTTTCCGGTTTCGCGACGCTGGGTGCGACCTACAGCGACAATCGCGACGTGGGCGTCATCACCGCCTATTCGGACACGCATCCTTCGCGCCACGGCGTCTCTGCCGATCTCGATTCGGTGCTCGGCCTGCAGGCGGTGTGGCGACCGCTTGCCGGCACCTCCGTTACCGCGCAGGGCGTGGTGCGGCCGAACGGCGAGGGCGCGCGGGTCGACCTGCGCATGGCCTATGTCCGCCAGGAGCTGGGCCGGAATGTCGCGGTCCGGGTGGGGCGGATCCGCAGCCCGCTTTATTTCGATTCCGACGTGGCGGAGGTGGGCTATGCCTATCTCACCGCCCGCCCGCCGATCCCGCTCTACAGCATCGTCAACAGCGTGTCGGCGCTCGACGGGGGCGATGTGCAGCTGCGCCATGGCTGGGGCGACACCGCGGTGCTGGTGCAGGGCTATTATGGCGACAGCCGCTACGACCATCAGTTCTACAATCAGGGCACGGCGGCACGCGCGCGGGTGACGGGCATCCACGGCGCTGCGGTGAGCCTGATCCTCCCCTGGATCACGCTGCGTGCGTCGCGCACGTGGACGCACCGCTACACCATGCGGGGCGCGAACATCGATCAGCTCAATGCCGGCCTCGCCCAGCTCTC
>JAIYAA010000036.1 GCA_027489295.1 Sphingomonadales bacterium
TCGGCATAGCCGTGGATCGGCGCGTGGATCGGGGTGAGCGCGTTGCCGAGCTTTTCGGCGAGGTGCCAGTCGGTCGGGAACGCCAGCGCGGCGGCGGTGAGGCGGTACTGGCCGGTCGCGGGGTCGGGGGTGAGGATGCACAGGTCTTCCCACACGCCTGTGGCGGCGGTGCGGAGTGTGGCAGACATGGAAACAACCCGCTCTTCACGGCCGTCATCGTGGCGGCGTTCGAGCAACGCCGCGACCTCTTCCACCGCCGCCTCCGCCTCCGGCAGCACCTGCACGCAATCCGGTTCCGCCGCAAACACCGCTGCCCGCGCCGCGAGATCCGCCTCCGCCGTCAGCCATGCGTCCTCGTCCACGCGGACGAGGCCCATGCGCAGCGTGCCCCCGCCGCGCGCGCGGGACAGCAGCGCTTCAACGGAGAAGCCCAGGCTCATTCGGCGGCGGCCTCGAGCGGCGGCATGTTGTGGCCGAGCAAGCGCAGCACGTCCGCCGCGCACTCCACCACGTTCGAGCCGGGGCCATAAATGCCCTGCACGCCCGCTGCACGCAGCATCTCGTAATCCTGCGGCGGGATCACCCCGCCGGCGATCACCTTGATGTCGCTGCGCCCCGCATCGCGCAGCCCGCGAATGAGTTCCGGGATCAGCGTCTTGTGGCCAGCTGCGAGGCTGGATGCGCCGACCACGTCGACCCCGCTGTCGAGCGCCAGCACCACCGTTTCCTCCGGCGTCTGGAACAGCGGCCCGCTGACCACCTCGAATCCCATGTCCGAAAAGGCGGATGCGATCACGTTGGCACCGCGATCATGCCCGTCCTGCCCCATCTTGGCGACGAGCAGGCGCGGCTTGCGGCCGAGGCGTCGTTCGACCGCCTCGACGCCGCGAACCACCTCCGCCCAGCGATTGTCCTCGGCATAGGGTGCGGCGTAGACGCCCTTCACCGGCGTCGGCTGCGTCGCGTAGCGGCCGAACACATCCTCCATCGCCGCGCTGATCTCGCCGAGCGTAGCGCGGGCTCGCGCCGCCACGACGGCCAGTTCGAGCAGGTTGCCGCCGCCCCGCGCACCGTCGCGCAAGGCATCGAGCGCGGCAACGCAGGCCGCCTCGTCGCGCGATTCCTTCACGCGCCGGATGCGCGCGATCTGGCCCTCCCGCACGGCGGCATTGTCCACCTCGAGCGTCTCGAGCAGATCCTCGCTCGCCAGGCGGTATTTGTTGACGCCGACGATCACGTCCTCGCCGCGATCCACCCGCGCCTGGCGGGCGGCGGCGGCTTCCTCGATCATCGCCTTGGGCCAGCCCGCGGCGACCGCCTTGGCCATGCCGCCCTCGGCCTCGACCCGCTCGATGATCTCCCAGGCCTTGTCGACCAATTGCTGCGTCAGGCTCTCGACATAATAGCTGCCGCCCAAGGGATCGACGACCTTGGTCATCCCCGTCTCTTCCTGCAGCACGATCTGGGTGTTGCGGGCGATGCGGGCGGAGAAATCGGTGGGCAGCGCGATCGCTTCGTCGAGCGCGTTGGTGTGGAGGCTCTGGGTGCCGCCGAGCATCGCCGCCATCGCCTCGATCGTGGTACGGATGACGTTGTTGTACGGGTCCTGCTCGGTGAGCGACACGCCGCTGGTCTGGCAGTGCGTGCGCAGCATCTTGGAGCGCTCGTCCTTGGCGCCGAGCTGGGTCATCACCCGGTGCCACAGCACGCGCGCTGCCCGCAGCTTCGCGACTTCCATGAAGAAGTTCATACCGATTGCGAAGAAGAAGCTCAGGCGGCCTGCGAACTTGTCGATATCGAGACCCGAGGCGACGCCGTACTTCACATATTCCATGCCGTCGGCGATGGTGAAGGCAAGCTCCTGCACCTGGGTCGCGCCGGCTTCCTGCATATGGTAGCCGGAGATGGAAATACTGTTGAATTTCGGCATCTTCGCGCTGGTATAGGCGAAAATGTCTGAGATGATCCGCATGCTCGGTTCGGGCGGGTAGATATAGGTATTCCGAACCATGAACTCCTTCAGGATATCGTTCTGGATCGTGCCTTCCAGCTTCTCCTGCGGAACCCCCTGCTCCTCGCCCGCGACGATGAAGAAGGCCAGCACCGGGATCACCGCGCCGTTCATCGTCATCGAGACCGACATTTGGTCGAGCGGGATCCCGTCGAACAGGATCTTCATGTCCTCGATGGTGTCGATCGCCACGCCGGCCTTGCCGACATCGCCTACGACGCGAGGATGGTCGCTGTCATAGCCGCGATGCGTGGCGAGATCGAACGCGACCGACAGGCCCTTTTGCCCGGCGGCGAGGTTGCGGCGATAGAAAGCGTTTGATTCCTCTGCCGTGGAGAAGCCGGCATATTGGCGTACCGTCCAGGGACGCCCGGCATACATCGACGCGCGCACCCCGCGGGTGAACGGCGCGAAGCCGGGCAGCCCCGGATCGACCCCTGCCACATCCTCTTTCGTATACAGAGGCTTGACCGTGATACCTTCAGGCGTTTCCCAGGTCAGGTCCTTGCCCTTCACCTCCTTGGCGGCGGCAGCGGACCATTGATCGATCGTGGGCTCGGTCACCTCAATGCTCCCCACGCGGCGTTTCCATGATTTCGGTGAGGATACCGCCCATATCCTTGGGGTGGATGAAGAAGATCGGCGTGCCGTGGGCACCGATCCGTGGCTCGCCGAGCAGCTTGCAGCCCTTGGCCTCGAACCACGCTCTGGCCTCGTGAATATCGGGCACCTCGTAGCAGAGGTGATGCTGCCCACCCGCCGGATTCCTGGCAAGGAAGCCATGGATCGGCGACGTCTCGCCGAGTGGCTCGATCAGCTCGATCTGGCTGTTCGGCGTATCGACGAAGCACACCTTCACCCCCTGCGCGGGCAGGTCGAAGGGTTCGCGGATCACTTCCGCGCCCATCACCTCGCGGTAAAACGCGATCGAGGCTTCGATCGACGGCGTCGCAACGCCGACATGGTTGAGACGGCCGAGCTTCATCTTGTTCCTCGATCAGCGCCGCATCACAGCGGAATGTTGTCGTGCTTCTTCCACGGATTTTCCAGCTGCTTGCCACGCAGCTTGCGAAGGCCCAGCGCGATCCGCCGCCGCGTCGAATGCGGCATGATCACCTCGTCGACAAAGCCCTTGCTCGCCGCCACGAACGGGTTGGCGAAGCGCCGCTCATATTCGGCAGTGCGCTCGGCGATCTCCTCGGGCGTCCGGCCGCGGAAGATGATCTCCACGGCGCCCTTTGCGCCCATCACCGCGATCTCGGCGGTCGGCCACGCATAGTTCAAATCGCCACGCAGATGCTTCGACGCCATCACGTCGTACGCGCCGCCATACGCCTTGCGGGTGATTACCGTAATCTTCGGCACCGTTGCTTCGGCATAGGCGAACAGCAGCTTGGCGCCGTGCTTGATGATCCCCGAATGCTCTTGCCCCACGCCCGGCAGGAAGCCCGGCACGTCGACGAAGGTGACGATCGGGATCTCGAACGCGTCGCAGAAGCGCACGAACCGCGCCGCCTTCTTGGAGGCGTTGATGTCGAGGCAGCCCGCCAGCACCATCGGCTGGTTCGCCACCACCCCCACCGTGCGCCCCTCGATCCGGCCGAAGCCGATCAGGATGTTGCCGGCATGGCTAGGCTGCAGCTCGAAGAACTCGCCCTCGTCGAGCGTCTTCCGGATCAGCTCGTGCATGTCGTAGGGCTGGTTGGCGTTGGGCGGGATGATCGTATCGAGGCTCTCGTCGATCCGATCCCAGGGATCGTCGCTGGCGCGCTCGGGCGGCGCCTCGCGGTTCGAGGCAGGAAGGAAGTCCACGAAGTCGCGGGCTGCGAGCAGCGCCTCGATATCGTTCTCGAAGGCCACATCCGCGACCCCCGACTTCGTGGTATGCGTCACCGCTCCACCCAGCTCCTCCTGCGTGACGATCTCGTTGGTAACGGTCTTCACTACATCCGGGCCGGTGACGAACATGTAGGACGAATCCTTCACCATGAAGATGAAGTCCGTCATTGCGGGGCTGTAGACCGCGCCGCCGGCGCAGGGTCCCATGATCAGGCTGAGCTGGGGCACGACTCCGCTTGCCAGTACGTTGCGCTGGAATACTTCGGCATAGCCGCCGAGCGACGCGACGCCCTCCTGGATGCGTGCGCCGCCGCTGTCGTTGAGGCCGATCACGGGCGCGCCGACCTTCATCGCCATGTCCATGATCTTGCAGATCTTCTGCGCGTGCCGCTCCGACAGCGACCCGCCGAACACGGTGAAATCCTGGCTGAACACGAAGACCAGGCGGCCGTTGATCGTCCCCGATCCGGTGACCACGCCGTCACCGGGAATTACCTGCGCCTCCATGCCGAAATCGGTGCAGTTGTGCTCGACATACATGTCGAGCTCCTCGAAGCTGCCCTGGTCGAGCAACACGTCGAGGCGTTCGCGGGCGGTCAGCTTGCCCTTGCCGTGCTGCGCGTCGATCCGCTTCTGGCCACCACCCAGACGGGCGGCGGCACGGCGGCGTTCCAGTTCCTCGATCGTCGACGACATCGGCATTTCTCTCCGTGGACGCGGCTTCTGCACCGGGCCACGCCAGCCCTGCAAATGCAATGTTGCAAAGTTGCGGGCTTGAGGTTTGCAGACTATGCGAGGCCATGGCCAGCCACGCCCCGCTTCCCCCACGCCGCCGCCTGTTCGAAGGCTTTCGCCTGCGCGAGTTGCGACGCCGTCTCAACATTCCCCAGGCGGGGATGGCGCAGCGGCTGGGCATCTCGGTCTCCTACCTCTCGCAGATCGAGAATAACGACCGGCCGATCACCGACGGGGTGCTGCTGGCGCTGGCCCGCGAATTCCCCGTCGAGGCAGCCGAGATCAACGGCGAGGGCGGGACCGCAGCCCTCCTCCGCGCGATCGACGCGGCGACCGACAGCAGCGTGGCCGCGGACCGGATCGACGAGGCCGATATCCGCCGCGGGATCGAGCAGCAGCCGCTGCTCGCGCGCCGCATGGTCGCGCTGCACGATGCCTATCGCCGCAGCCAGGAACAGCTGCGCGTGCTCGACGACCGCTTCGACACCGGCTCGGGCGACGCCGCACCGCTGCCCTGGGAGGAAGTGCGCGACTGGTTCCAGGCCGAGGGCAATTATATCGATGCGATCGATCGCTCGGCCGAGGCGCTCGCCGACGCGCTGGCGCTCGATGACGATAATATCGTCCGCGCGTTCGAGGACCGGCTGCGGCTGTGGCACGGGGTGCGGGTGATCGGCGCGCAGGGCGACGGCAGCGAGCTCAGCCGCTTCGACGAGGGTGCGCGGACGCTGGCGCTCAACCACGCGCTCCCGCCCGAAAGCCGCGCCTTCCTGCTCGCGCATCGGCTGGTGCGCTACGAATTCGCCAACGAAATGCGCGTGGTGATCGAAGGCGCCGGGCTCACCTCGCCGGCGGCACGCGAGTTGTTGAGCGTCGGTCTCGCCAACTATGCCGCGGGGGCGCTGCTGATGCCCTATGGCCGCTTCCGCGCCGCCGCCTATGCGGTTCGTCACGACATCGACCAGCTCCGCCAGCGCTTCGCGGTGAGCTTCGAGCAGGCCTGCCACCGGCTCTCCACGCTCCAGCGCCCCGGCGCGCAGGGGTTGCCCGTGTTCTTCTGCCGCGTCGACATGGCGGGCAACATCACCAAGCGGCACTCGGCGACGCGACTGCAGTTCGCGGCGCTGGGCGGCGCCTGCCCCTTGTGGATCGTCCATGAGGCGGTGGCCATCCCCGACCGCATCCTCGTCCAGCTCGCCGAGATGCCCGACGGTACGCGCTACGTCTCGATGGCCAAGGGGCTGGTGAAGCCCTCGGGCAGCTTTGCCCGCCCGCCCCGCCGCTACGCCGTGGCGCTGGGCTGCGAGGAGGCCCATGCCGCCGACTTCGTCTATGCGGACGCGCTGCGCACCGGCGGCGCCGCGACGCCGATCGGCGCGTCGTGCCGCATCTGCCCGCGCCTCGACTGCGACCAGCGTGCCTTCCCGCCCGCCGGGTCTGCGATCGAGATCGACCCCGATCGCCGCCGCGCGGTGCCGTACGGCTTTCGCTGACGCTTGCAGGCGCCCGGCGCTTCATGGCATACCCGAACCTCTAAAAAGATATCGGAGAGGTTCCCATGGCAACCGCGCTCGCCGCCACGTCCCAGGTCAGCGACGCCGAGTGGGAGGCGCGCCAGCAGCTCGCCGCCTGCTACCGCGTGTTCGACCTGCTCGGCTGGTCCGAGATGATCTACAACCACATCACGGTGAAGCTGCCGGATCAGGAGGGCGCGTTCCTGATCAATCCGTTCGGGCTGCACTTCAGCGAGGTGAAGGCCTCCAACCTCGTCAAGATCGACATTGACGGCAACAAGCTGGACGACTCGCCCTATCCGGTAAACCGCGCCGGCTTCGTCCAGCACGCGCTGTTCCATCGGCATCTGCCCGACGCGCACTGCATCATGCACACCCACACCACCGCCGGCATGGCGGTCGCGTCGCTGGAAGGCGGGCTGCGGCCGACAAATTTCTACGCCTGCAACTTCATCGGCCAGATCGCCTACCATGATTTCGAAGGCGTGACCGTCCGCGACGAGGAAGGCGAACGCCTGCTCGCCCATCTCGGCGACAAGCGCGTGATGCTGCTGCGCAACCACGGCATCCTCGCCATGGGGCGCACGCTGCCCGAGGCGTTCGTCAAGCACTGGGCGCTGCAGCGCGCCTGCGAGATCCAGGTCGCGACGATGAGCATGGGCCAGCCGATCGAGATTGCGCCCGAGGTCGTCGCGGTCCACCAGCGCGACGTGCACATGGCGCAGGTCCCCGGCGGGCCCGGTGCGGCGGACTTCGCGGCGATGGTGCGGCTGGTGGATCGCGTCGATCGCAGCTGGCGGGACTGAGGTCGCACATGTAGATCGCCAGTCGAGACACGCCCCCCATGCAGGACGTAAATCCGGGTTTAGATACAAAGCCGTGACGATGCGATTTCAGAAGGCAGACAGGTAGCGAAAATGGCGGCTTTCGACTGGCATGGCGGCGTGATCTACCCAACCACGCCAGTAGACCGAAATTACCGTAACACGCAGAATGTCCGCCGCTTTTTCGTCGACGCTTGCGGGGCTTCCTTCACGTTCGACCGTGCCTTCATGGCATATCTGAAAGATGGGACCGCGAAGACCATGGGGGAGGCGGCGATGGAGTGGATGCGCCGTCGACCTTCCCAACGATAACGTGGAAACGCCGAAGCATCCGCTTCCCGTACACTCGGCGTTTCAAAACCTTATCCGAAGCGGAAGCCGCTCACCGCCCAGCCGAACACATGGTCGCGGTAGTCGCAAACGGCAGCCCCCTCGCCGCCCGCGCCCATCGCTACCATCAGCGGGAGCAGATGCTCCTCGCGCGGATGGGCGAATTCGGCATGGGGCAGATCGCGCCAGGCGACGATCCGCGCTTCGCGGCGCGCCGGATCGGGATCGGTCGCCGCCGCGACCAGCGCATCGTCCCAGGCATCCGCATAGGGCGTCACCTGCGGCCCGCGGGCGCGGAGATTGTGGAAGCTCATCCCCGAGCCGACGATCAGCACGCCTTCGTCGCGCAAGGGGACGAGCGCCTTGCCGATCGCAACATGCGCGGCGGGGTCCAGGTCCGCGCGCAGCGACAGCTGGGCGAGCGGGATGTCTGCGCCCGGCACTGCCACCTTCATCGGAATGAACACCCCGTGATCCCAGCCGCGCACTCGCTCGACGCCGGTAGCGAAACCGGCAGCATCGAGCAGCGCCTTTGCCCGCAATCCGACGTCGGGGGCGCCCGGCGCATCCCAGCGCAGATGATAGGTGTGCTCGGGAAAGCCGTAATAATCGAATAGCAGCGGCTGGCCATCGCCGACATGCACGGTGACGTCGCGTTCTTCCCAATGGCCGGAGACCAGCAGGATGGCGCGCGGGCGCTCTGGCAGGCTTTCGATCAGGCCGGCTAGATAGGCCTGCATCGGCTGCCAGATCGGGTCCGGCGGGCCACCGGCGGGATCCATGAAGAAGCAGGGGCCGCCGCCATGGGGGAGGAAGAGCGCAGGAAGGGTCATGCACGATATGTCGCGCGCGGCGTTGCGGGCGACAATGCCGGTTTCGGAAACCTGTCGTTTCCCGCTAGGGTTGCGACCATGACTCGGTTCACCGTCAACAACCAGCCGGTCCAGTACGACATGGATCCGCAGACGCCGCTGCTCTGGGCGCTGCGCGACGCCTCCAACCTCACCGGCACGAAGTATGGCTGCGGCACCGGCGATTGCGGCGCCTGCACGGTCGACATCGACGGGGCGGCGCGGCTCGCTTGCCGCGAGACGATCGGCGCGATCGAGGGGACCTTCGTCACCACCATCGAAGGGCTGTCGCCCGATCGCAGCCACCCGGTGCAGCAGGCGTTCCTCGCCGCCAATCTTGTCCAGTGCGGCTATTGCATCCCGGGCATGGTGATGGCGGCGGCGGTGCTGATCCGTACCAATCGCAACCCGTCCGAGGAAGATATTCGCCAGGGCATCCCCAATATCTGTCGCTGCGGCATCTATCCGCGACTGGTCGACGCCATCCAGGACGCGGCCCGCATCGCGCGCGGCGACCCGGCCGAGGACGAATGAAAGCTTTCAATCGGCTGACGACCGGGTTCAGAACCGGGTCACCCGGTCGCGCGTATCAGGGCAGCATCGGCACGGCGCCTTCGCCGCTGCCACCGGAGAATGGGTCGATGAAGAGGATGCTGATGGCGGCGATCGCAGCCGCAACCGCGCTGGTTCCCGCCGCCGCCCTCGCGCAGGAGCGCGGCGAGCATCGCGGCAATGGCGGCTGGAGCCGCCCCGAAGGCGGGCGTCCGCAGGGCGGCCAGGGCTGGCAGCGCCCGCAGGGTGCGCCCCAGGCACAGGATCGCGGCAATGTGGAGCGCCCGCAGGGCAACCCGGGCTGGATGCGTCCCCAGACCCCGCCACAGGTGCAGGACCGCGGCGACTGGCGCCGCCCAGAAGGGCAGCCTCGTCCCGCCTTCCAGCAGCCGCAGCAGGGCGGCCCCGTCCAGGGCCAGCCGCAGCGCGACTGGCGCGGCGGCGATCGGCAGGACTGGCAGAACCGGGGCGACATCCGCCGCGACCAGAATGCGCAGGGCCGCGGGTGGAACGACCAGCCGCGCGCCGGCTGGAACCGCGATCGCGACTGGGGTCGCCGCGACGGCAATCGCGGCTGGAACGATCGTCGCGATTGGGATCGCGTCGAGCGTTGGCAGGGCAATCGCGGCGCGTGGAACAATGGCTGGCGCAACGACAACCGCTACGACTGGCGCTCGTACCGCGACTATAACCGCGGCCTCTACCGCCTGCCGCGCTATTATCCGCCGGCGCGCTGGAGCTATGGCTATCGTCGCTTCTCGGTCGGCTACCGGCTCGACACCTTCCTGTTCGCGCCGCAATACTGGATCAACGATCCCTATTCCTATCGCCTGCCCGACGTCTGGGGCCCGTATCGCTGGGTCCGCTATTATGACGACGCGCTGCTCGTCGATGTCGATACCGGCGAGGTGGTCGACGTGATCAACGGGATCTTCTGGTAAGTCCAGGCCAAGGGGTCGGCCGCATCGCCGGCCCCTTGGCCTTGCAATCGGCGACCTGCGCGGCAAAGAGTTTGCCGGTGAGCAAGACGAACGGCAACAGCAAGGGGTCGCCCTCCCCGCAACGGGCACAGATCGGACGCGACGTCGCGGCGCGGCTGGACGCCAACCCCGATGTGCGGCGCGCGAAGGTGGAGTTGGCACAAGTCTATACCTATCCCGGTTTCCTCGACGATGCCGATTGCGACATGCTGATGGCGCTGATCGACAGCAACGCCCGCCCCTCCACCCTGCTCGCCGCCACCGACGACCCCGACTATCGGACCAGCCACAGCTCGGACCTGTATCGCTGGTCGCCCGACGTGCAGGCGATCGACAATCGCATCGCCGATCTGCTGGGCATCCCGGTGGAAAATGCCGAGACGATGCAGGGCCAGCGCTATGCGCCCAACCAGCAGTTCCGCGCCCATTGCGACTATTTCCACGAAGACAGCGGCTATTGGGACAAGATGCTGGAAACCGGCGGCCAGCGCACCTGGACGGCGATGGCCTATCTCAACAATGTGGAGGAAGGCGGCGCCACCTGGTTCCCCCGCGCCGGCATCCGCTTCAAGCCGAAGCGCGGGCTGCTGCTGATCTGGAACAACATGGCGAGCGATGGCAGCCCCAACTACGACACGCTGCACGAAGGCATGCGCGTCGTCGAAGGGACCAAGTACATCATCACCAAGTGGTTCCGCGAAGACGCCTGGATCAAGGCACCGATCCAGACCTATCGCTCGGGTGTGGTCGACGCCGGCGCGGACTGAGCATCGGGCGCCCCTCGACATCGCGGGGCGCACCAGCCACATCGGGGGCATGTCCCCTGCCCTCAACGTCCATCATTCGATCCTTGGCCAACCCTGGCGCTGGCGCGGCCTTGCCGCCGATGCGCGCGATCCGGATTTCACTCCCGACGATCTCGTCACCCAGCTGCTGCTCACCCGCGGCGTCGACCGCGCCGATCTCGAACGGCACCGCACCCCCAGCATCCGCGCCTTCATGCCGGACCCGTCGATCTTCCGGGACATGGACCGCGCGGCCGAGCGGCTCGCCGATGCGGTGGAGGCGCGCGAGCGGATCGCGATCTTCGGCGATTACGATGTCGATGGCGCCACCTCCGCCGCGCTGCTGATCCTGTTGCTACGCGACCTCGGGCTGGAGGCGACGCCCTACATCCCGGATCGGCTGATGGAGGGCTATGGCCCCTCGGGCGAGGCGCTGGTCCGCCTGAAGCAGCAGGGGCACGGGCTGATCGTCACCGTCGATTGCGGCGCGCAGGCCTTCGAGGCGCTGGCAATGGCGCGCGACGTCGATGCCGAGGTGATCGTCGTCGATCATCACAAATGCGCGACCGAGCTGCCCGTGGCCCATGCACTGGTGAACCCCAACCGGCTCGACGAGATCGAAGGGGCCGAACATGGCCATCTCGCCGCGGTGGGCGTGGCCTTCCTGCTAGGGGCTGCAGTCATCCGGACCCTTAGGGCGCGCGGCTATTTCGCCGCCCGGTCGGAGCCGCGCCTGCTCGACCTGCTCGACATCGTCGCACTCGGCACCGTGGCCGACGTGGCCCAGCTGAAGGGGCTGAACCGCGCCTTCGTGGCGCAGGGCCTGAA
Organism: Sphingomonadales bacterium; assembly: GCA_027489295.1. Next base: position 11,250 of record JAIYAA010000036.1, read on the forward strand.
GGTGATGGCCCAGCGCCGCAACATCGGACTGGCCGCCCTGATCGAGGCATCGCGCCTTACCCGTGCGCCGACCTGCACCGATCTCGGCTTTGCGCTCGGCCCCCGGATCAACGCCGGTGGTCGCGTCGGCAAGTCGGACCTTGGCGTGCGACTGCTCACCACCCGCGATCCCGCCGAAGCCCGCGCCATCGCGGCCGAACTGGACCTGCTCAACGAGGAACGCCGCGCGATCGAGGCCGAGGTGCAGACATCCGCCGAGTCGCTCTGCCTCACAGGTGGTGACCGGATGGTCGCGGTGGTCGCCGGCGAAGGCTGGCATCCGGGCGTGATCGGCATCGTCGCGGGCCGATTGAAGGAAAAGTTCGGGCGCCCTGCCCTGGTGATCGCCCTGGGCGAGGACGGCATCGGCAAGGGTTCGGGTCGCTCGATCCCCGGGGTGGATCTGGGCGCGGCGGTGCTCGCGGCGAAGGATGCGGGGCTGTTGATCGCCGGCGGCGGCCACGCCATGGCATGCGGCGTGACGGTCGCGGCAGACCGCGTCGACGAACTCGCCGCCTTCCTCGAATCGCGGCTGGCCGATCGAATCGCGGTAGCGCGGGGCGAACGGGCGCTGCTGCTCGACGCGGTGCTCAGCCCGGCCGGGGTAAACCCCGCGCTGGTGGAGGCGATGGACGCCGGCGGGCCGTACGGCATGGGGTGGCCGGCCCCGCGAATCGCCGCCGGGCCGGTCCGCGTGCTCAAGGCCGATGTGGTGGGCAGCGGCGGGCATGTCCGGGTGATCGTCGCGGGTGCGGACGGTCGCAGCCTCAAGGCGGTCGCCTTCCGCCAGGCCGATACGGAGCTGGGCCAGGCGCTGCTCTCCGCACCCTCCCACCGCCGGCTTTGGCTGGCCGGCCGGGCCAAGGTCGACACCTGGGGAAGCCGGCCTGCAGCGGAATTGCACATAGAAGATGCGGCATGGGTGGAATGAGTGCTTGACGACTTCGAAATCGCCCCCTATTCGGCCGCTCCACGCCAAGCAGTTGGCCCCTTCGTCTAGCGGTTAGGACGCGGCCCTTTCACGGCTGAAACACGGGTTCGATTCCCGTAGGGGTCACCA
>JAIYAA010000177.1 GCA_027489295.1 Sphingomonadales bacterium
GAGGGGGTGGAGAACAGCAACTATCTGGTCGACACGACCAAGAGCCGCTTCATCCTCACCCTCTACGAGAAGCGCGTCGACCAGGGCGACCTGCCCTATTTCATGGCGCTGCTCGATCATTGCGCCGATCGCGGGCTGCCGGTTCCCCCGGCGGTGCCCGATCGCAACGGCATGCTGATCCATGCGCTGGAAGGCCGCCCGGCGTGCCTGATCCAGTTCCTGTCGGGCGTGTCGGTCTCCCACCCCACGCCCGCACAGGCACGTGCCGCCGCCGAGGCGATGGGCCGGATGCACAAGGCGGTGGCGGATTTCCCGCTCGATCGGCCCAATTCGATGGGCATCGACACCTGGCGCCCGCTGTTCGAGCGCTGCGGCACCAGCCTCAACCAGATCGCACCGGGGCTATACGACGAACTCGGCCAGGCGCTGGACCGCGTGACCAAGGCATGGCCGCGCGAAGGTTTCGATGCGTGCGCGATCCATGCCGACCTGTTCCCGGACAATGTCCTGATGCTCGGCAACCGGGTGACGGGGCTGATCGACTTCTACTTCGCCTCCACCGACCTGCGGCTCTACGACCTCGCGGTGATGCACACCGCCTGGGCGTTCGATGCGACCGGCGAGCGGTTCGATCCCTATGTCTCCGAAGCGCTGCTGGCGGGCTACGAGACCAGCTTCACGCTGAGCGAGAAGGAGCGCGCGATCCTGCCGCTGCTGGCGACCGGCGCGTGCATCCGCTTCACCCTGTCGCGCGCCTGGGACTGGCTCAACACGCCGGCCGACGCGCTGGTGACGCGCAAGGATCCGCTCGCCTTCTGGCGGCGTTCGCACGTCTATGCTTCGGCACTGGCGGCGCTGGCATGACCGCCGAGCTCCAGCATGTCGAGATCGCGACCGACGGCGCGTGCAAGGGCAATCCCGGCCCCGGTGGCTGGGGCGCGCTGCTGCGCATGGGCGAGGTCGAGAAGGAAATGTCCGGCGGCGAGGCGCACACCACCAACAACCGCATGGAGTTGATGGCGGCGATCCAGGGGCTGCAGGCCCTGAAGCGCCCCTGCCGGGTGACGCTTTCCACCGACAGCCGCTACGTGATGGACGGCCTGACCAAGTGGATCCATGGCTGGATGAAGAACGGCTGGCGCACGGCCGACAAGAAGCCGGTGAAAAACGCCGACCTCTGGCAGGAGCTGCTGGCGGCCGCCAAGCCGCACCGGGTCGAGTGGAAATGGGTGAAGGGCCATGCCGGGCATCCGGACAATGAGCGGGCGGACAAGCTGGCCAGCGACGCGGCGGTGGCGGCGCGGTAAGAACAGACCAATTCCGGGAGGGGTGACAATGCGCGCATATGGACTTCTGCTAGCCCTTGTCGCCCCGCTCGGGGCCGCTCCGGCCTCGGCCCAAATGACGCCCGGCACACCGGCCCAAGCTGAGCATGTCGCCATCCAGGCCGCCGACATCGATCGCAGCGCCGCCTTCTACCATGCGGCGTTCGGGCTGCGGACCTTCCCGACGCCGCTCAAGAACCGCCGCTGGCTCGATCTCGGCCACGGCATGGCGCTGCACATCCTCGACGGCCGCACCGCGCCCAAGCCGTCGAACCGCGACGAGCATCTCGCGCTCCATGTCGACGATCTCGCTACGGTGACGGCATGGCTGGACGCGCACCATCTCGTCTGGACCAACTTCACCGGCGAGCCGCGCAAGATGCAGCTCCGCTTCGATGGCGTGCGCCAGATCTATGTGCAGGATCCCGACGGGTATTGGCTGGAGGTGGGGGATAGCCGGGGTGTGCCGACCAAGTGACCGAAAGCGCCCAATAGCGGGCACGCCAGATACGGTGTATTTCCCAGACCATGTTCGGCTGGTTGCGCAAAAAACTCGTGGGAACTTCCCCGCTGACGCTGTGGACTGTTGGTTTCGTCGGCGGCGACATCGTGACCAGCGACGGTCAGGGTGATGAACGAAAGCTGCCCGTTTGTGATCTACGCCGGGTTGTAGTGGCCACGGATGATAGTGGCCCTTGGGGTGCAGACGTTGTCTTCCTGCTATACTCAAACCACGCCGACCCCGCTGGCATGTTTCCTCTCGAAGCGGCTGGTAGAGACAAGTTTGTCGAGTGGCTGATTGCTCAGCCGGGCTATCGGGATCGGGAACTCGCTAAAGCGATGGCCTCGACGCGGGTCGAAAGATTCGAAGTGCTGGTAGTCGAGCCGAATGGCAGATAACCACCCATTAGCGGTCACTACCTTTCGGTGAGGATACCGCGCCCGCCCCCAACTACCGCGTCATCCCCGCGCAGGCGGGGATCCATTGGCGCTGGTTCCGCGGTGCTTTCCTCCGGCGTCCCGGCAAATGGATTCCCGCCTTCGCGGGAATGACGGTGGTGTTTTTGCGGGCGTCCGGCGCGTTGCTTCCGCGCTGAACGCCCCGCCCTCACGCCGTCGCCAGCGCCACCTCGTACCGCGCCGTGGTCTTCGCCGCGACTTCGTCCGCCGTCACCCCCGGCGCCAGCTCGACCAGCCGGAACGGCGCGCCATGGTCCGCCCGCGAAAACACCGCCAGATCGGTGATGATCATGTCGACCACATTCTTCCCCGTCAGCGGCAGGGTGCAGTCGGGGATGAACTTGGGGCTGCCGTCCTTGGCGACATGCTCCATCACCACGATGATCTTCTTCACGCCGGCGACCAGGTCCATCGCGCCGCCCATGCCCTTGATCATCTTGCCCGGGATCATCCAGTTGGCGATGTCGCCGCTTTGGCTCACTTCCATCGCGCCGAGCACGGTCAGGTCGATATGCCCGCCGCGGATCATCGCGAAGCTGTCGGCCGAGCTGAAATAGACCGAGCTGGGCAGCTCGCTGATCGTCTGCTTGCCGGCGTTGATCAGGTCCGGATCCTCGTCGCCCTCCAAGGGGAACGGGCCGATGCCGAGCATGCCGTTTTCGGACTGGAGCGTCACCTCCACGCCTTCGGGAATGTGGTTCGCCACCAGCGTCGGGATGCCGATGCCAAGATTGACGTAGAAGCCGTCCTGCAGCTCCTGCGCGGCGCGCGCCGCCATGTCGTCGCGGGTCCAGGCCATCACTGCTTCTCCTGCGGATCCGTCCAGCGCGTCGCCGGCGGGAAGGTTTGATCATAGGTGGAACCGAGCCCGGTTCCGTAGACGGGGTTGGGCAGCACGAACCAGCCGCGCCCCCACATCGCGCCGATCACGGGGCTCGCCGCCGCCGCGCGCCGCTCGGGCGGGGTAAGGCCGGCGAACAGGTCGGTGAAATCGCCGAGCTGGTCGCCGCCCATCGCCACGACGCAAAAGCGCTGGGCGATAAGGTTGCGACGCGCGTCCTTGCCCGACTTGCCGTCGACATCGCCCTTGAGAAACAAGGTCTCGCCATGCCTGGCCGGACCCAATCCGGCGAAGTTGAGCGCGGCTTCGGTCTGCTCGGCATTGGCGGCGGCGCGGTTGGTGTTGAAGATCACCGTGACGCCCATCGCCCTGAGCGCGCGTACCGCGTCGAGCGCGCCGGGGACGGCGGCGACCTTCATCGCGCCGGTCTTTTCCCAACGGTCCCAGCGCGCCGAATCCCAGCCGCCGGAGCGCTGCGCATCGTCGCTCTCATAGCCGAGGTTGAGCAGCAGCGTCTCGTCGACGTCGAACACCGCCGCCGCCGGCTTGTCGCCGCAGGGCTGGAAGCGCGGCACCGAAAGCGTCGAGTCCGGCGTCAGCACCACCGAATTGCGCGGATGCGGCCCCTTGGGATCGTCCTTGGCCATGCGCGCGCGGACCTGGTCGACCAGCGCGTTGTACGCCTGCACGCTCAGCGCCGCCGCCTCGCCCGAGCCGTAGAGATATTGCATGCCCCCCGGCACGCCCCCGGTCGCAGCAGCAGGCGCCGGCGCGGGCGGCGCCTGGTTTACGCTCGCGTCGACGACGCAGCCCGACAGCGCCAGCCCGACCGCCAGCAGCAGCGCGGTGCGGCTCATGCCGCCTCGCGCGGGCGGACGGTGCGGAACTCGATCTTCTTGTCGTAGGGCGCGCCGATGATCATCCGCTTCACGTAAATCCCCGGCAGATGGATCTGGTCGGGATCGAGGCTGCCGACCGGCACCACTTCCTCCACCTCGGCCACGCAGAGGTGGCTGGCGGTCGCCATCGGCTGGTTGAAGTTGCGCGCGGTCTTGCGGAAAATGAGGTTGCCTGCCTCGTCGGCCTTCCAGCCCTTGATGATCGACAGGTCGGCGCGGATGCCGCGTTCGAGGATATATTCCTCGCCGTCGAAGACCTTCACTTCCTTGCCCTCGGCCACCTTCGTGCCGACGCCGGTCTTGGTGTAAAAGCCGGGGATGCCAGCGCCCCCGGCCCGGCAGCGCTCGGCCAGCGTGCCCTGCGGGCAGAACTCCACCTCCAGCTCGCCAGAGAGATACTGGCGCTCAAACTCCTTGTTCTCGCCAACATAGGAGGAGATCATCTTCTTTACCTGGCGGCTGCGCAGCAGCTTGCCGAGCCCCTCATTGTCGATGCCGGCATTGTTCGAGGCGATGGTGAGGTCCTTGACGCCCGAGGCCTGGATCGCGTCGATCAGCCGCTCCGGAATGCCGCACAGGCCGAAACCGCCCGCGCAGATCATCATCCCGTCGAACAGCAGCCCTTCCAGCGCTGCGTTCGCGTTGGGGTAGAGCTTGTCCATCGACGATTCCCTCCAAGAGTTTGGGCCGGCGATAATCCCGGCGAGGCGGCCGGGTCAAGCGAACCCGAATCACCTTTCAACTTCACTGACCTTACGCTACGGCAAGGCCGACTGTTGCACTTGTGCAACACCGGCAAATGTAATGCATTTGTCATATTGCACGTGCGAACCAAGACCCTACCTAGGCGCTCTGGATGGCCATCCGGGTATAACAAGTAACAAGTCCAAAGGTAGATTATCATGCGTATTTTCGCAGCGACGACGCTCGCCCTCATGGCCTCCGCAACCCCCGCCCTGGCGCAGGACGCGACCTTCCAGGGTCCGCGCGTCGAGGTCGTCGGCGGCTGGGACCGTGTCGAGACCAAGGGTCCGGACGCGTCGGGCTTCGTCTATGGCGGCGCCGCGGGCTATGACCTGCAGCGTGGCAACCTCGTGGTCGGCGTGGACGGCGAGATCACCGGCACCACCGCCAAGAAGACCATCGGCGCAACCCAGGTGAAGGGCGGCCGCGATTTCTACGCTGGTGCGCGCATCGGTTATGTTGTTGCTCCCTCGACCCTGCTGTACGGCAAGGTCGGCTATGACAACAGCCGCGTGATCACCCGCATCGGCAACGCCCATACCGCCAACGACGTCGACGGTGTCCGCCTCGGCGCCGGTGTCGAGCACACGATCGGCCATTACTACGGCAAGGTCGAGTATCGCTACACCAACGCCGCGCAGGGCGTGGAGCGTCACCAGGTGCTGGCCGGCCTCGGCTACCGCTTCTGATCGACCAACGGATTTGAGGCGCCAGTATCTGCGCCTCGTTTCCCGGAGCCCCGCATCGGCAACGATGCGGGGTTTTTTCGTGCGCGCGGCCAACCCAGGCGGCTCGACTTCGCGCCCCCGCCGCGCCTACCATCGGCCCATGACCACGAACCGTACCGGGGGCCGCATCCTCGTCGACAATCTGGTCGCACAAGGCTGCGACCGCATCTTCCACGTACCGGGCGAGAGCTTCCTCGCCGTGCTCGACGCACTGCACGACGAGGCCAGCATCGATCTCGTCACATGCAGGCAGGAAGGCGGCGCGGCGTTCATGGCCTGCGCCGACGGCGCGATGACCGGGCGGCCGGGGGTGTGCTTCGTGACCCGCGGGCCGGGCGCGACCAACGCCAGCATCGGCGTGCATGTCGCGATGCAGGATTCGCAGCCGATGCTGCTGTTCATCGGCGATGTCGATCGCGGCATGCGCGACCGCGAGGGCTTTCAGGAAGTCGACCTGCCGGCGATGTTCGCCCCGCTCGCCAAATGGGCAACGCGGATCGAGGACGCGCGCCGCATCCCCGAATATATCGCCCGCGCCTGGAACGTGGCCACCTCGGGCCGCCCCGGGCCGGTGGTGATCGCATTGCCCGAGGACATGCTGCTCGATGTGGTCGAGGCGGTCGACCGCCCCGCCATCGCCGAGCCGATCCAGGCCGCCGATGCCTTCGATCTCGACCAGCTCTACGACCTGCTGCGCGGCGCCGAACGTCCGATCGCGATCGTCGGCGGCGGCGGCTGGGATACGGACACGGCGGAGGATTTCGCCAGCTTCGCTGAAGCCATCGACCTGCCGGTCGCCTGCGCGTTCCGGCGGCAGGACGCGATCGACAACGCGTCGCCGGTCTGGGCGGGCAATCTCGGCTACGGCCCCAACCCCAAGCTGGTCGAACGGATCAAGGCGGCGGACCTGCTGCTGGTGGTCGGCGCGCGGCTCGGCGAGGCGACGACCGACGGCTACAGCCTGATCACGCCCGAGCATCCCGGGCAGACGCTCGTCCATGTCCACCCGGACCCAAACGAGTTCCACCGCGTGTACCGCGTCGACCTGCCGATCTGCGCGCGGCCGTTCGAATTCGCGGTCGCCGCATCGGCTACGGCGGAAGCGGCCAACCTCCCCCGCTTCGACGGCGCCGCCGCGCATGCCGAATGGCTGGAGTGGTCGACGCCGAAGCCGCGCGACGGCGTGGCGCTCGATCTCGGCCCCTGCGTCGCGGCGATGCGCGAGGCGCTGCCCGCCGATACGATCATCTGCAACGGTGCGGGCAATTTCTCGGGCTGGTGGCACCGCTACTGGCCCTATACCGCGCTGCCCAGCCAGCTCGCCCCCACCGCCGGCGCGATGGGCTATGGCGTGCCCGCCGCCGTGGCTGCGGCGCTGCGCTTTCCGGAGCGCACGGTGGTCGCGGTCGCGGGCGACGGCGACTTCCTGATGAACGGGCAGGAACTCGCCACCGCGGTCCAGCACGGCGCCGAGCTGCTGGTGATCCTGGTCGACAACGGCGCCTATGGCACGATCCGCATGCACCAGGAACGCGAGTTTCCCGCGCGGCTGTCCGGCACCAGCTTGCGCAACCCTGATTTCGCGGCGCTTGCCCGCGCGTTTGGCGGCTGGGCAGCGACGGTCGAGACGACCGAGGGCTTCGCGCCGGCGCTGGCCGAGGCGCTCGCCCAGCCGGGGCTCAAGCTGTTGCATTGCAAGACGGATATCGAAGTGATCAGCCCGGCGACCACCGTCACCAGACTGCGAAATCGATGAAAGGCTAGGACACCGTTAACGCTTGCGACCCTATTCTGCCGGCATGGCACAGCAGACAGTAGAACGGTGGCGTACGGCACATGTCGGCAAGCGCGGCGATCGCGTCCGGATCGGGGGACAGCCGGTCTGGCAGCGCGAGTGGCGCTGGATCAACAAGAACACGGTGCGCCTGCCGCACCCGCTCCATACCAGCGAGACCTTCTCGTTCATGATCTGCGAAATCGGCAACGCCAACGCGCCGATCCGCTTCGCCGCGGCGCAGATCGAGCCCGACATGTGGGCGTTCTACGTGCCGGATTGATTCCGCCCTCCCAAGCCCCTTCCCTCAGGGGGGAGGGTGGAAGGGGCGGAGTACCGCAGAGACCAAACCAGGTTCTGAAATCAATCCACCCCCTACCCCACCTCCAAATAGGAGGGGTTTAGATGGAACGAAAACGGGCCGCACCTTTCAGTGCGACCCGTCCTTTTGTCCGGTCTCTCGGATGACTCAGATGTCGTCGCCGAGCGCGCCCTTGACCTTGCCGCCGAGCTGCTGCGCCTTGCCCTTGGCTTCCTGCGCAGCGCCTTCGGCCTTGGTCTCGGGATCGCTGCTGTGCTGCTTCACCTTGCCAGCCAGCTCATTGATATTGCCTTTGATCTTGTCGGTCAGCTCACCCATGATCATAACTCCTGGCTAGGGTCGGATGCCACACGACACGGCATCTGCGACTTGCCCGAAATAACGTGCATTGGTGCGCGCCGGTTCCCGATCAGCTCTTCGTTGCGTCGCGCAGGAAGGCCAGCGTCGCGCGCCATGCGTCCGCGGCCCCCTCGGGGTTCTTCATCCGCAGCAAGGTCGAGCTGCCATGCACCCCGCCCTGCTTCGGGTAGAACTGCACTTTCACCTTGGCCGGGGACGTCGCGAGGATCGCGTGGGCCGCTTCCTCTTCCTGCACGTCCCGCGCCGAGGTGACGAAGATCGGCGCGGAAACCTTGGCCGCCGCCCGCGCCACCGCGCCCTTGTCGTCGAGATACTCGCCCGGCGAGAAGGCGAGCAGCGCCTTCACCTGCCCCGGATGCTCGGCCGCGAGCAGGAAGACCAACGCCGCCGAATAGCTGCTGCCCCACAGCACGATCGGCAACTTCTGCTGGCGCCCCCAGGCGAACGCTGCGTCGAGATCCTGCTTCGCCTCGGCATAGCTGCCGGCATGGCCGAGCGCCTTCACCGTTTCGTTGACGCCGAACAGCGTGCCGCCGGCGCGCTGGTCGATCCGCAGCGACGAATAGCCCAGCTGCGCCAGCTGGGGGGCGAGCAGCGCATATTCGTCCTTGCCCGATTCGGCCTGGTGGAACAGCAGCAGCAGCGCCCGCGGCTTGGCCGCGCGAGTATAGACGCCGGCGATCTTCACCCCGTCGGCCGCGGCCAGCGTCACCGGCTCGGCCGAGATCGGCCCGCCATTCACCGCCGGATCGTTCTGCGGGCGCGGATGGCAGCTCGCCACCGCCAGCAGCGCCAGCGCCGCCAGGCCGGCGCCCCGCATCAGATCAGTCCCGCCAGCGGACTCGACGGATCGGCATAGCGGCGCTTGGCCATGCGCCCGGCGCGATAGGAAAGCCGCCCCGCCTCGACCGCCGCCTTCATCGCCGCCGCCATCAGGATCGGATCCTTGGCCTCGGCGATGGCGGTGTTCATCAGTACGCCGTCACAGCCCAGCTCCATCGCCACCGCCGCGTCCGAGGCCGAGCCGACGCCCGCATCGACCAGCACCGGCACCTTGGCCCCCTCGACGATCAGCCGGATCGTCACCTGGTTCTGGATGCCGAGGCCCGAGCCGATCGGCGCGCCCAGCGGCATGATCGCCACCGCGCCGGCATCCTCCAGCCGCTTGGCGGCGATGGGATCGTCGACGCAATAGACCATCGGCTTGAAGCCTTCCTTGGCCAGCACTTCGGTTGCGCGCAGCGTCTCGACCATGTCGGGATACAGCGTCCGTGCCTCGCCCAGCACTTCCAGCTTCACCAGGTCCCAGCCGCCCGCCTCGCGCGCCAGCCGCAGCGTGCGGATCGCCGAATCGGCATCGAAACAGCCCGCGGTGTTGGGAAGGTAGGTGATCTTCTTGGGATCGATATAATCGGTGAGCATCGGCGCCTTGGGGTCGCTCACGTTCACCCGGCGCACCGCCACGGTGACGATCTCGGCGCCCGAGGCGGCGACGGCCGCCGCGTTCTGCTCGAAATCCTTGTACTTGCCGGTGCCCACGATGAGGCGCGAGCGGAAGGTCTTGCCCGCCACCGTCCAGCTGTCGTCGGCGAGGGGGGCGGCATGGTCGCCGCCGCCCACGAAGTGGACGATCTCCAGCTCGTCGCCATCCTCGACGATCACCTGGTCCAGCGTCGAGCGCGGCACCACCTCGAGATTGCGTTCCACCGCCAGCTTTTCGGGCACCAGCCCCAGCTCGGACGCGAGCTGCGCGAGCGTGAGCCCGGCGGTGATGCGCTTGTGTTCGCCATTGACGCGGATGGAGACGGTGCCGTCGCTGTGCATGAAGAGCCTTGGATTTGATCGGAGACGCCGGCTCATATAGGGAGGAGCGCATCCTGCCCGCAACCGAAAGGCGCCTGCATTGGCCGATACGATCTTCGTCTTGAATGGTCCCAACCTCAACCTGCTGGGGCTCCGCGAGCCGGAAATCTATGGATCGGACACGCTGGACGACATTGCCGGCATGCTGGAGGACCGCGCCCGCGAGCTGGGCCTCGAGGTCGAGGTGCGCCAGTCGAACCACGAGGGCCATCTGATCGACTGGCTGCACGAGGCGCAGGCGGACGGCGCGCGTGCCGTGCTCCTCAATCCGGGTGGCTACACCCACACCTCGGTCGCGTTGCACGATGCGATCAAGAGCATCCGCACGCCGGTGATCGAGGTGCATCTCTCGAACCCGCACGCCCGTGAATCCTTCCGCCACACCAGCTTCGTAGGCCGGGCGGCGAAGGGTACGGTGGCCGGGTTCGGGTCGCTTTCCTACATACTCGCGCTTGAAGCCGCCGCGCGTCTCTGACAGAGGGCGCCGTTTCGTTTACAGAATTTCAAAGAAGGGTCGTATGGCCGAAGAAACCAAATCGGGTGCAATGCAGGTCGATATCGAGCTGGTCCGTCAGCTCGCCACCGTGCTCGATGACACCCAGCTGACCGAGATCGAAGTCGAGGACGGCGAACGCCGCGTCCGCGTCGCGCGCACCATGACGGCCGCGCAGCCGGCACCGATGCAGTATGCGCAGCCCGCGCCGATCCTCGCTGCCCCCGCCGCTGCCGCGCCGGCCGAGATCATCGCCGCACCGCAGCCGGCCGCCAATGCGGTAAAGTCGCCGATGGTCGGCACCGCCTATCTCAAGCCGAATCCGGAAGCGAAGACCTTCGTTTCGGTCGGCCAGCAGGTCGCCGCCGGCGACACGCTGCTGATCATCGAGGCGATGAAGGTGATGAACCCGATCCACGCCCCCACCGCCGGCACGGTCAAGGCGATCCTGGTCGAGAACGGCCAGCCGGTCGAGTTCGACCAGCCGCTCGTCGTGGTCGAGTAACGGAACGGCCATGCCCGAGATCAAGAAGCTGCTGATCGCCAATCGCGGCGAGATCGCGCTGCGCATCCACCGCGCGTGCCATGAAATGGGCATCAAGACGGTGGCGGTGCACTCCACTGCCGATGCCGATGCGATGCACGTGCGCCTGGCGGACGAGGCGATCTGCATCGGCCC
>JAIYAA010000018.1 GCA_027489295.1 Sphingomonadales bacterium
CGAATCAGCTCCGCGGCTGCGACCACTTCGTCCCGATCGCTCAGATAGGGATAGACGTCCATTCGAACTCCAACACAACGGCGAGCCCCCTAGCCCGTATCGCCCTGATACACCGGTTTCCCTTCCGCTCGGGTGGACGAGGCTGGTGAACGAACAGGCAACCATTGGCCGGGCTGGCGCAAACGCACATTTCGTGGCAAAGGGGCCCATGCAGTCTACTTCCTCGCGCTCGCCAATGGCCGGCGGCTTCCTGTTGACGGCGAGCATTCTCGTCGGCGCAGTGGTCGGTGCCGTACGCGGACAAGCGACGGTGGGACTGCTGGCCGGGCTGGCAGTGGGGTTCGCCCTCACGCTCGCCGTCTGGCTCATCGATCGCGCGCGAGGTTAGAGGGGCGCGCCTGCCACTGTCGTACGGGCTTGCGGTGCGCCGCGCGTAGCCCCATTTTTTAGGGTCTCAATGTCTATTTCGAATCTCCCGACGCGCCTCGCCGAGGCGCTGGAACAGCGTGGCTATTCCACGCTGACCCCGGTCCAATCCGCCGTCCTGGAAGAACAGGCCGCCGGTCGCGACCTGATCGTCTCCGCCCAGACGGGTTCGGGCAAGACGGTCGCCTTCGGCCTCGCCATGGCACCGGAACTGCTCGGCGATGCCGAGATGCTGCCGCCCGCCGGCGCCCCGCTCGCCCTGATCATCGCGCCGACGCGCGAACTCGCGCTGCAGGTCAGCCGCGAGCTGATCTGGCTGTACGGTCCGGCCGGCGCCCGCGTCGCCACCTGCGTGGGCGGCATGGACGCCTCCAAGGAGCGCCGCACGCTCAACCACGGCGCACACATCGTCGTCGGCACCCCCGGCCGTCTGCGTGACCATCTCGAGCGCGGCGCGCTCGACCTCTCCAGCCTCCGCGCCGCGGTGCTCGACGAGGCCGACGAGATGCTCGACATGGGCTTCCGCGAGGAGCTCGAGGCGATTCTCGATGCGACCCCCGAAGGCCGCCGCACGCTGCTGTTCTCGGCGACCATGCCGCGCCCGATCGTGGCGCTGGCCAAGCGCTACCAGCGCAACGCCTTCCAGATCGCCACCAAGAGCGACGATCGCGGGCACGGCGACATCAGCTACCAGGCGGTCACGGTCGCCCCGGCCGATATCGAGCATGTCGTGATCAACCTGCTCCGCCTGCACGAGGCGGAGACCGCGATCCTGTTCTGCGCGACGCGCGACAATGTCCGCCATCTCCATGCCAGCCTGATGGAGCGCGGCTTCGCGGCCGTGGCGCTTTCGGGCGAGCATTCGCAGTCCGAGCGCAACCACGCGCTGCAGGCGCTGCGCGATCGTCGCGCCCGCGTCTGCGTGGCGACCGACGTCGCCGCGCGCGGCATCGATCTGCCGACGCTGACGCTCGTCGTCCATGTCGAGCTGCCGCGCGATGCCGAGACGCTTCAGCACCGTTCGGGCCGTACCGGTCGCGCGGGCAAGAAGGGCACCGCGGTCCTGATCGTCCCCTATCCGCGTCGCCGCCGCGTCGAGCAGATGCTGCACGGCGCGCGCATTCCGGCGGTGTGGATCGAGGCGCCGACGCCCGAGCAGATCCGTGCGGCCGATCGCGAGCGCCTGATCGCCGCGCTGCTCCAGCCGATCGAGACCGACGAGGAAGACGTGGCCCTCGCCGAGCGCCTGCTCGCCGAGAAGACCCCGGCCGAGATCGCCGCGGCCCTCGTCCGCGCGCACCGCTCGCAGCTGCCCGAGCCCGAGGAACTGATCGAGGCGACTCCCGAGGCGCGCCGCGCCGCGCAGCAGGAGCGTCATCGCCCCGGCTTCGACGACACGGTGTGGTTCCGCATGGATATCGGCCGTCGCCAGAATGCCGATCCGCGCTGGATCCTGCCGCTGATCTGCCGCCGCGGGCACATCACCCGCAACGAGGTCGGCGCGATCCGCATCGCGGCGAACGAGACGCACTTCCAGATCCCGGCACCGCTGGCGGCGAAGTTCGCGGCGGCAGTCGACAAGTTCGCGCGCACCGCGGGCGACGATGACGACGGCATCCGCATCGAGCGCTCGACCGAAGCGCCGCAGCCGGGTGCGCGTGCCGATGGCCCGGTCCGTCGCGGTCCGCCGTCGAACCGCGGCAATGGCGCCGGCCCAAAGCCGAGCTTCCGCAAGGGCCCGCCCCGCGCGCGCTGAGGATTGGGATGCTCCCCTTCCCATTGCGGAGGGGGAGCCGTCGGCTTCTCATTCAAGCTGTCATCCCGGCGCAAGCCGGGATCCATTCGCCACTACGCCACAGCAAAAGCCATGCAGGCGACCCCAATGGATTCCGGCTTTCGCCGGAATGACGACATTGAGACGCGGCGTTACTCCGCCCGGTGGCGCTTCCGTCCGTCGAGTGCCGACAACACCCCGCGCAGCGTGCGCAGTTCCTGGCTCGACCAGCGCGGCTTGGTGAGCAACGTCCGCAGCGTGCGCTTGGTCGACGGCACCCGGTCCGGCGGGAAATAATAGCCTGACTCGTCGAGCATCGCATCGAGCTGGCCGATCATCCCATCCAGTTCCTCCTGCGGCGCCGGCGGTTCGATGTCGACCAACGGCGGGCTCTCCAGCCCGACATGCTTCGACCATTCATAGGCGACCAGGATCACCGCTTGCGCCAGGTTCAGCGAGCCGAATTCGGGGTTGATCGGCACGGTGATGATCGTGCGGGCGAGTGCCACATCGTCGGTCTCCAGCCCCGAGCGCTCCGGCCCGAACAGGATCGCGCTGCGCGTGGCGGCACCGTGGATCTCGCGCGCGGCGACCTCGGGCGTCACCACCGGCTTGGTCACGCCGCGCTTGCGCACCGTGGTGGCATAGACATGGGTGCAGTCCGCCACCGCATCGGCGACGCTCTCGAACACCTGCGCCTTTTCCAGCACGATATCGGCACCGCTCGCCGCCGGGCCTGCCGAGGGATTCGGCCAGCCGTCACGAGGGCTCACCAGCCGCATCTCGGTCAGCCCGAAGTTGAGCATGGCGCGTGCCGCCTTGCCGATATTCTCGCCCAGCTGCGGGCGGACGAGCACGATTACGGGGGAATTCAACTTTTGCCGACCTCGCTAACGTTACCGGCGAATTCCTCGAAATCCTTCGCCTCGCGGAAGTCCTTATACACGCTGGCGAAGCGGATATAGGCCACCGAATCGAGGCCCTTGAGCGCCTCCATCACCAGCTCGCCGATGCGCTGGGAGGGGATTTCGCTTTCGCCCGTTGTTTCCAGCTGGCGCTGGATGCCGGAGACCAGCCGCTCGATCTGCGCGGGCTGGATCGGGCGCTTGCGGCAGGCGGTGGAGACCGAACGCATCAGCTTCTCGCGCTCGAACGGCTCGCGGCGCCCCTCGATTCCATTCGCGCCGCTCTTCACGACCGTCAGGTCGCGCAGCTGGATGCGCTCGAAGGTGGTGAAGCGCGCACCGCACGCTTCGCACTGCCGCCGCCTGCGGATCGCCGCCCCGTCGTCGGTGGGGCGGCTATCCTTTACCTGGCTGGCTTCATTCGAACAGAAGGGGCAGCGCACTTAGCCGCCGTAGATCGGGAAGCGTTCGCACAGCGCGCGGACGCGAGCCTTCACATCGGCCTCGACCGCGGCGTCGCCCGCCTCGCCCTTGGTGCGCAGCCCTTCGAGCACATCGGCGACCATGTTGCCGATCTCGCGGAACTCGGCGATGCCGAAGCCGCGGGTGGTGCCCGCCGGCGAGCCGACGCGGATGCCGCTGGTCTTCATCGGCGGCAGCGGATCGTTGGGGATGCCGTTCTTGTTGCAGGTGATCGCGGCGCGCTCCAGCGCCTCGTC
>JAIYAA010000144.1 GCA_027489295.1 Sphingomonadales bacterium
CGGGCCGCCGCGCTCGACCGGCCGGTGCTGGTGATCGGCGAGCGCGGCACCGGCAAGGAGCTGGTTGCCGAGCGTCTCCACCGCCTGAGCCCGCGCTGGGACCAGCCGCTGGTCACGATGAACTGCGCGGCGCTTCCCGAAACGCTGATCGAGGCCGAATTGTTCGGCCACGAGGCGGGCGCCTTCACCGGCGCGACCAAGGCGCGCACCGGTCGGTTCGAGGAAGCCGATGCCGGCACGCTGTTCCTCGACGAGCTCGGCACGCTGTCGATGGGGGCGCAGGAGCGGCTGCTGCGCGCGGTGGAATATGGCGAGATCACGCGGATCGGATCGTCGCGGCCGGTGCGGGTGGACGTGCGCATCGTCGGCGCAACCAACGAGAACCTGCCCGAGCGCGTGGAGAAGGGCACGTTCCGCGCCGATCTGCTCGACCGGTTGAGCTTCGAGGTGGTGACACTGCCGCCGCTGCGACATCGCGGCGGCGATGTGGAGGTGCTGGCGGATTTCTACGGCCGGCGCATGGCGTCCGAACTCGGCTGGCAGGACTGGCCGGGCTGGGGGCCGCACGCGCTCGATGCGCTGCTCTCCTATGACTGGCCGGGCAATGTCCGCGAACTGCGCAACGTGGCGGAACGCGCGGTCTATCGCTGGGAACAGGGCGGCCCGATCGACCGGATCGAGATCGATCCCTTCGCCTCGCCCTATCGGCCGCGACCGATGGCATCGTCGATGAACCCGATGGAAAAGCCGGCGGAGGCAGCCGCGCCGGCCGCACCTGCGGCGCCCGCACCCCAGCCGGCCGAACTGGGTGGAGACTTCAAGACGCGCGTGTCACGGTTCGAAAAGCAGCTGCTCTCGCAGGCGCTGGCGGAACATCGCTTCAACCAGCGCGCGACGGCGGAGTCGCTCGGGCTGACCTATGACCAGCTTCGCCACGCGCTGCGGCGGCACGATCTGCTGGGTGCTGGGGGTTAATATTGCAAATCAATCGCAAAATTATTGAGAGCGATTAGCAACAAGTGTGCTGTGGAGCTAGTCGGCGAAGGCCTGCGCGGCGATGAAATCCGCAACCTGCTTTCCCTGCGGCGTGTCGGGCGTGAGGATGTTGAAATGGTCGCCGCCGCCGGGGGCGAGCTTCACCACCGTGTCGCCGGAGGCGAGCGCTGCCTGCACATAGGGCTCCACCATGCTGCCCAGCGCGCCGACGATCACCAGCTGGTGTACGCCCAGCGGCAGATGATCCTGCGGGCTGGCGAGCGCATAGGCGGCGGGCTTTTCGGCCGGGGTGCCGCCCATGAACGGCACGATCGCCGGGGCGCCGCATATCTCGGCATCCACCCCGACAAACGCCGCCAGCGTGCCCGGTCCGTCGATCGCCACGGCGGTCACCGGTCGCACCGTCATCGCGCCTGCGATCGGATCGTGGAGCGTGCCACGCGACGCGACCCATAGCGCCAGATGCGCGCCCGAACTGTGCCCGAGCACTGCGACGCGGGTCAGGTCGAGCGGCTGGGTTCTGGCGAGGACCGCCAGATAGTCGGTCGCCGCGGTGAGGTCCTCGAACGTGCCCGGCCAGCCGCCGCCCGGATTGCCGGTGCGGCGATATTCGACGTTCCAGGTGGCGATGCCGCGCGCCGTCAGCGCGTCGGCAAGCGGGGCGGTGCCCTGCCAGTCCTCGATCTTCGAATCCCAGCAGCCACCATGGATCAGCACCATCACCGGGAAGGGGCCCTTGCCCTTGGGCAGGCGCAACTCGCCCTTCTGCAGTGGGTCGCTGCCATAGCGGGCGACGAGGCTGGGGGTGGTCACGCGGGTCTTGGCCAGGTTCAGCGCCGCGCGCGCCTCGCGCTGGGCAAGCGCGGGGGTGGCGGCTGACAGAAGCATCAGGGCGAGCAGGGGACGAAGCATGCGGCATCCTCCTTCCGGGCAGGCGGTACGCTGCCCGACGACTAGCCCGATTCCCGAGCGATGGCGAGGCGGCTGGTTCTCGGTTCGCGGTTGCAGCGAACCATGGTAGAACCATGGTCGGGCCGCATGCGCGCTCAACGGCTGCCAAATAGCGGTCGAGGCGCGGATCGTAACTGTCACCGGGGGTGAACATGCGCGCTTTTTCCGTTCTGCTATCGATGCTTGCACTTTGCTGGGTGCCACGGGTCACCGCGCAGGAACTACCGGCACTGGGGGCGGATCCGGCGCGAGTCTCTGTCTCGGGACTCTCCTCCGGCGGCTTCATGGCGGTGCAATATTCGGTGGCGTGGTCGAGCGAGGTGATGGGCGTCGGCGTCGTGGCCGGCGGGCTATACAATTGCGGCTTCGTCTTCGCGCTCGATCCGATCGGCCGGTGCATGCAGAAGCCCTGGTCCGCGGAATCGAGCTGGCGGGCGGTGCGCGATTTCGCCAAGGCGGGGACGATCGATGCCGCGAGCAACATCGCGCGGCAGCGCGTCTATCTGTTCACCGGCCAGAACGACCAGGTGGTGGCGCCGGCAGTGATGCGCAGCGTGCTCAGCTTCTACGCGATGGCCGGTGTGCCCGGTGCCGCGCTGCGCTTCGTCGACACGCTGCCGGCCAGCCACGCCTTCGTTTCGGCGACGGTGGGCGGCAACTGCAGCGCCACCGACAAGGCCTATGTGGTGAAGTGCAAGGTCGGCAACACCTTCTACGATCAGCCGCGCGCGGTGCTCGATCATCTCTACGGGCTCAAGGCCGGTGCGGCGACGACGCTCTCCGCTACGCCGATCGCCTTCGATCAGGGGCGCTATGGCGGCGACGCCGGCCGGATGGCCGACAAGGGCTATGCCTATGTGCCGGCGGGCTGCCGGGCGGCGGGTGCGCATTGTGCGCTGCACATCGTGTTCCACGGCTGCATGCAGAGCGCGAATGCGCTCGGCAGCGACGAGATCTACGCCCGGCTCGGCTATAATCGCTGGGCCGACAGCAACGGCATCATCCTGCTCTATCCGCAGGTCGACAAGAACCCGCTTGCCCTGAACCCTTATGGTTGCTGGGACTGGTGGGGCTATACCGGCCTTGGGTTCCAGCTGCGTCACGGCGGGCAGATCGGCGCGGTGCACCAGATGGTGCAGCGGCTGCTCGCCGGCGGGTAAGGCCGGGTCAGCGCGCGGGCGCGCGTTCGTCAAAGGCCGACCGTGCCGCCTCGATCCGCTCGAGGTTCGCGGCAGCCCACAGCCATACGCCGCAAAACGCCTCGGCCAGGCTCCCGCCCAGATCGGTGAGGCGATAGTCGACGCGCGGTGGGATGACGGGATGAATCGTGCGGACCACCAGGCCGTCGCGCTCCATCTGGCGCAGTGTCTGGGTCAGCATCTTCTGGCTGATGCGGGGCACGGCCTTGCCGATCTGGGTGAAGCGCATTTCGCCCTGTTCGATCAGCGTTTCGAGGATCAGCATCGTCCATTTGTCGGCGACGCGGCCGATCACGTCGGTAACGAGCGCTTCAACCCGCGGATCGATCTCGGCCGGGCAGGGATGCGGGTTGGGGGTGGCGACGCCCATGGCGTCACTCTCTTTCGGGTGCGTATAAATCTTTCGGGTGCCTTCTTTCGTTGAGAACCTAGCGGCGTACATCGACGCCAGCAACCAGCACTGGAGAGTTCGATGAAGACCAGCGGCAACACCATCCTGATTACCGGCGGCGGATCGGGCATCGGCGAGGCACTCGCGCACCGCTTCCACGACGCGGGCAACACCGTGATCGTCGCCGGCCGGCGGCTCGATGTGCTGGAGGCCGCCTGCGCGGGCCGGGCCGACATGCATGCGATGACGCTCGACGTGGAAAGCGCGGACGGCGTCGCCGACTTCGCCGCGCGCCTGCTCGTCGCGCATCCGGCGGTGAACGTGCTGATCAACAATGCGGGCATCCTGCGCTACGAGGGCCTCGATGCCCGCCGCGACCTGGCCGATGCCGAAGCGACGATCACCACCAACCTGCTCGGCCCGATCCGGCTGATCGACGCGCTGGTCGAGCATCTGGTGGCAACCCCCGATGCGGCGATCGTCAACGTTACCTCGGGGCTCGCCTTCGTGCCGCTGGTGAGCGCGCCGACCTACAACGCCACCAAGGCGGCGATCCACAGCTACACCGTGTCGCTGCGCACGGTGCTGGCGGGCCGCGTCGAGGTGATCGAGCTGGCCCCGCCGGCAGTGCAGACCGAACTCACCCCTGGGCAGAGCCAGCGGGAGGGCTATCAGCCGCTAGACGACTTCGCGGACGAAGTGATGGCGCTGTTCGGCCAGGCGCCGACCCCGCAGGAAATCCTGGTCGAGCGGGTGAAGCCGCTCCGCAATGCCGAGCGCGAGGGGCAATTTGATGCGGTGCTGGCCCACCTGACCGCGATGGCGACGGCCCATTCGGGGTGAGGCCCATGGATCCTCCCCGGAACGGGGAGGATTGGACAGCAAAACGGCCGGGGATCGCTCCCCGGCCGTTTCGTTTTTCCGGATGGGACGTCGCGGGAGCTAATCCCGCGACGTCGGACGCGGCAAGCCCGCGCCGGCCGGCCTTCGCCGTCTCCGGGCGAGCGGGGCTCGCCCTGTGCGGCTCAGGCGAACAGTTTCGCCCAGCCGCGCTTGGCGCGGTCCTTCCAGTAGCCGCGGTGATACGCGTCGCTGGCGAGCAGCGGCATCACCGAACCGGCTTCCGCGAACACCATCTGCTCGATGCCGGTGTTCACCTTGCCCCAGCTGGCGGCTTCCTGCAGCGTCGAGGACGAGCAGGCGCCGTCGCGCACGTCGGCCACGGTGATCTGCACCGCGTACTTGTGCACTTCCACGTCCTCATGGCCGAGGATTTCGGCGCAGACGACGGTGTCCTGGATGAAGTTCTTCGGCACGCCGCCGCCGATCATCAGCAGGCCGGTGGTGCCCGCCTGGATCTTGATCTCGGTCAGCTCGCGGAAGTCCGCGACCGCGTCGATCATGAGGTACGGCTTGCCCGCCTTCATCTGGTCGACCTGGTGCTTGACGAGGCCGAAGCCGGCCGAGCTGTCGACAAACGCCGGGCAGAAGATCGGCACGTCATGCTCATAGGCGAGCTTGACGAGGCTGTTTTCCTTCTTGCCGTGCTCCGACAGGTACTTGCCCATCTCGCGGATGAAGGCGCGGCTCGAATAGGCGCGCGGCTCCAGCTCGTTCGCGATCTTGTTGATCGTGAAGTCGCAGTCCTGGAGCTGCTCCTCGTCGATATAGGTGTCGTAGATGCGGTCGATGTAGAGCGAGCGCAGCGTGTCGTCGTCGGGGATCTCGAGCGCCTGATAGTGCTTGTGGCCCAGGCCCTCGAAGAAATCCATGTCGACGATGGTGGCGCCGGTGGCGACGATCACGTCGACCATGTTGTTGCGCACCAGGTCCGCATAGAGGTCCATGCAGCCGCCGGCCGAGGTCGAGCCCGCGATCACGAGGCAGACCGTGCAGTCCTTGTCGGCCAGCATGTCGTTGTAGATCTTGGTGGCGCGGCCGAGGTCGCGGCTGGTGAAGCTCATATCGGCCATCGCGTCGACGATCGGACGCGCGTCGAAGCTCTTGATGTCGATGTGCTTGACCTGCTTCGAAAGCAGTTCGGCCTTGCGGTTGTCGTTGATCGGGGCGTTGGCCGCCGCGGTCTTGGTGAGGCTGTCGGACATGGGAACTCCCATTTTCACATGGCCGCCGTCATTCAAAGGGGACGCGGAAACCCATTATTGCTCCCCCCGCCAGGGCAGAGGGGTCAGTGAAGCGCCGGTTGGCCGCTCCAAATGCAGGAACACGCCATGCCCTTCCCCGACCCCTCCCGCAAGCGGGAGGGGGACGAGGTCGGATAAGACGTGCTGATTACAGCTTGACGACGTTCGACGGAACGGCGGTCTGCTCGTCGGCGCCGGTGTAGAGCGACACCATCGGCTCGTCGTCGACGATCACCGTGTCGCCGGCGGTGAAGCCGTTGAAGCCGGTACGCATCGCCGCGCCATACGCGCCGAGCATGCCGATCTCGATATAGTCGCCCGCCTGGATGTCGGCCGGCAGCTCGAACGGGCCCGCCATGCGATCCATGTCGTCGCAGGTGGGGCCGTAGAAGCTGAAGCCCATGTCCTTGGCGTTCGAATCCGGCTCGCGCAGCAGGCGGACCGGGAAGCGCCAGCCGAGATGCGCCGCATCGAACAGCGCGCCGTACGCACCGTCGTTGATGTACAGCTCGTCACCGCGGCGACGCTCGACGCGCACGACCAGCGAGCTGTATTCGGCGCACAGCGCACGGCCCGGCTCGGCCCACAGCTCTGCCGAATAGGAAATCGGCAGGCTTTCGAAGGCGCGGTGGATCGTCGCGAAATAGCGCTCGAGCGGCGGCGGCTCCATGCCGGGATAGCTGGACGGGAACCCGCCGCCGACATCCACGACGTCCACGGTGACGCCCGCCTCGACGATGGCGGCGCGGGCGCGCTCCATCGCATTGGCATAGGCTTCCGGCGACATCGCCTGGCTGCCGACATGGAAGCAGATGCCCAGGGCATCCGCCACCTGGCGAACCGCGATCAGCAGGTCCTTGCTCTCGCCCGGGCCGACGCCGAACTTCGACGCGAGGCTGAGCTTCGAGTGATCCGACGAAACGCGGAGGCGTACGCACAGCGTGAGATCGGTGGCGCCCTTGGTGGCACGCACGATCTTGTCCAGCTCTTCCATGCTGTCCAGGCTGAAGACGCGAACGCCGTGCTCGAAATACGCCTCGGCGATGGCCTCTTCGGCCTTCACGGGGTGCATGAAGCACAGGGTTGCTTCCGGCGCGACACCGGCGACGAGGCGAACCTCGGCGATCGATGCAACGTCGAAATGCGTGATTCCGCTCTCCCACAGGATCCGGATCAGATCCGGCGAGGGATTGGCCTTCACGGCATACATCGAACGACCCGGAAACTTCTCGGCGAAGAATCGGGCCGCGCGCGATGCGGCGTGCGGGCGGACGAGCGTTACCGGCTGGACCGGACGAAGCTTAGCGATGTCGGCAACACGGGTGGTGCCGATGTGGGTGGTCGCTAACCCCAGCGCGCGATGATGCTTGTGCAACTCAAGGGACCTCCAAATGCCGTTAGGCAAACATTGACGAAAAGCTGCCTTGCGGTTGGAAGTCCCATGGGGCAGCGGAGGAGGGCACATATGCGCGTCGGACCCCCATGTAAAGTGATTCTGGGGCCCGTTTTTCTACGGCGAGGGATGCACTGTGACGATTTTGCGACAGCCCACCCGCGCAGGGGTCCGCGATGCGGCCGCCAAGGTCGCGGCGATCCTTCCGGTGACGCCCTTGCTGGTGCAGGACGTGCGCGGCGTGGCCGTGGCGTTCAAGGCGGAGAGCCTGCAACCGATCGGGGCGTTCAAGATCCGCGGCGCCTGGCACCGGCTGACCGCGCTCGACGAACGGGTCCGGGACAAGGGCGTCGTCGCCTTCTCCTCGGGCAACCATGCGCAGGGCGTCGCCTGGGCGGCGAAGCGGCTGGGTATCCCGGCGGTGATCGTGATGCCTGCGGATGCGCCGCGGGTGAAGCTGGAGGCGACGCTGGCGCTGGGCGCGGAAGTTGTCCGCTATGACCGCGCCACCGAAAGCCGCGAGAAGATCGCCGAGCAGCTCGCCCATGCGCGCGGCGCGGCGCTGGTCCCGAGCTTCGACGATCCCTGGATCATCGAGGGGCAGGGCAGTGCCGGGATCGAGGCGGCGCGGCAGATGGCCGAAGCCGGATTGGATGCGCCGAAGCGGGTGCTGGTGCCGTGCGGCGGCGGCGGCCTTTCCGCGGGGCTCGCGCTGGCGTTGCCGGAGGCGGACATCATCCCCGTCGAGCCCGAAGGCTGGGACGACATGCGCCGAAGCCTGGAGGCGGGGTGGATCGAGCCGGTGGGTCCCAACCCGCCCCCGACGGCCTGCGATTCGCTGCAGACGCAGCGCGTCTCGTCGCTCAACTTCGACGTGCTCTCGCGTCGCGGCGCCACCGGCATCGCGGTGAGCGAGGCGGAGATTCGGACGGCACAGCGCTGGGCGGCGGCGAAGCTGCGACTGGTGGTGGAGCCGGGCGGCGCGGCGGCGATCGCGGCGCTGCTCGCCGGAAAGGTCGCCGCGGAACCGGGAACGCTGGTGATCGTTTCGGGCGGCAACGTCGACCTGGAGGATTATGCGCGCGCGCTCGGAGGCACGGAATGATCGCGGCAACCCGATCGGCGGCGCCATTGCCCGCGTCGCGAGCCTCGGCACCCTCGCGCTCGGCCATTTCCTCTGGGTCGTGCTGCGCATCGCGTATCGAAGCGATCCGCGCATGGTCGCCGGCACCGCCTGCGTCTGCATCGCGACAGGGGTGACGCTATGGGTGGTGGTGACCTGAGCGCCCTTTCCGGGCTGTATCCGATAATGGCGGGCATCGCCGTGCTGGCGGTGCTGGCGCTCGCCTGGGGCGGGGTGACCGTGCTGCGCCGGGGTGACCGGCAGCGAGGGGTGCTGATGCTGCTGTGCGCGCTGGTGATCCTCGGCAACGTGCTGATCTGGACGGTGTAGCGTCCTGCCCATGGCAGGGCGC
>JAIYAA010000019.1 GCA_027489295.1 Sphingomonadales bacterium
CGCTCCAGCTCCTCGATCGAGCCCTGCATATCGGCCTTGGGGCTCTGCGGCAGCATGCACACGCCGACGAACGTCTCGGGATAGAGGTCGACGACGCGCGCGATCAGATCGTTGCAGCGAAGCGCCCATTCCTTCGCCACCTTTTCGTCGCCGACATGCGGCGCCATCGCCGAGGCGCGCGGCGAAAAGATCGTCAGGTCGGCGCCGCGCTCCTGGATCAGGCGCAGCTGGTTGGCCTCGATCGTTTCGCGGATCTCGTCGTCGCTGATCTCCGGATAGGGTGGCGGGCAGGTGCCGGCCTTGAAGGCGGCCTTCTGCGCCTCCCGCCATGCATCATGCCCCTTGGGCAGCACGGTGTAATGGCCGTGGCAGTCGATGATCATCGTCATGCGGATTTCGTCCTCTCCTCGATCGCGGCGAGCTTGGCCCCCAGCCCGTCCGGCGGGGTGCCGAGCGCGAGCGCGCCGATCGCGCGCTGGCGCGCGACGGTGCCGCGGGTCATGGCGGCGCCGGTGCCCAGCGCCTCCAGCGTCTTGACCACTTCTTCCATCTCGGCGGCGCGGCGCAGCCCGTGGAGGATCATGCGGTCGAGATTATAGTCGGCGCGCGCCTCCCACGGCCGGGCGCGCTCGCTGGCGTCGAGCGAGGCGAGCACCGCGTCGCGCACCCCCGCCGCCTCGGCCGCGAGCATGCACTCGGCGGTCAGCGCCTCGATGCCCTTCACCATCACCGACCGGATCATCTTGATCGACGAGGCCTGGCCGACGGTGTCGCCGACGACGCTGACATTCTGGAAGCCGAGGACGGCGAGCGCCGCCGCCGCCGCTTCCGCCTGCGCACCGCTCAGCAACAGCGGCACGGCAAGCCGCGCGGGATCGACCGGCGCGAGGATGGCGAGGTCGACATAGTGCGCGCCCACCGCCTCCACCGCGCGGGCAGCGGCCTGCTTGGTCTGCGGGGCGACGCTGTTGCCGTCGCAATAGAGCGCGTGGGGCGCGAGGTACGGCGCGGCGGCCTCGGCTGCGGCGAGCGCCTGATCGGCGGTGACGAGCGACAGGACGAGCGGCCGGCCGGCCAGCGCCTCGGCCAGCGCCTCGGCACCCTCCACCCCGGCTTCGGCATAGCGTTCGCGCATCGCTGGGGCGTCGTGGGTTTCGGTCTTGCGGTCGAACACGCGCGCCGCTTCCCAGCCGCCGGCGCGGGCGAAGGTGGATCCAGCCTCTCCAAAGCCGATCAGGGCGATCGTATCGGTCATGGCGGCGGCATGGCCGAGCCCGGCAGCGGCGGCCAATCGAATCCGCCGGCCCGATATAAGTTTTTACGTATAGAGGGCCGTGGCCGAAGCCTGGATCGTCGCCAGGAACGCCGCCTGGGCGCGGGTCGGCCGCCAGTCGGCGCGGTGGGTTACGCCGATCGTGCGGGTCACCGCACCCGGCGCCGGCCCCAGATCGACCAGCATGCCGCTGGCCAGCTCCACCGACAGCTGGTCGACCGAAAGCAGCGTGAGTTCGTCCCCCGCCTGCAGCAGCTCGCGGATCGTCATCACCGAACCGCATTCGATCGGCACCGGCGGCAGCGTCCCGCCGATCGCCGCGAACAAATTGCGCCACAGCGTGCGCAGCGGCGTGCCCTCGGGCGGTACGATCCAGCCATATAGATGCAGCGCGGCCAGCCGGTCCGCTTCGCCCGCCAGCGGGTGCCCCGCGCGGCCGATGATCGTCGGCCGGTCGTCGAACAGCCTTGTCTGGACCAGGTCCGCCCCCAGCGTGGCGGGATCGCGGACCGCGCCGATCATCAGGTCGATCTCGCCGTCGCGGAGCGGCCCCACCAGCTCGCCATGCGCGCCTTCGTGGATCAACAGGTCGATGCCCATATGGTCGCGCCGGAAAGCGTTGATCGCATGGGGCAACAGCCGCGCCCGGCACAGCGGCATCGCGCCGATCGAGATACGGCCCGACGCCCGCCCGAGCAGCTCCCCGAGATCCTCGACGCCCGCACGCAGCTCGGCCAGCGCCAGCCGCAGCCGCCGCGCGACCTGCACGCCGTGGTGGGTCAGTACCAGCCCCCGCCCGCGCCGATCGACCAGCCGCTGCCCCAGCGCCAGCCCGAGATCGCCGACCGCGCGGTGGAGCGAGGAGACGGTCACCCCCGCGCCCTGCGCCGCCGCCGGATAGCTGCCCTGCTGCGCGAGCGCCACGAAGGCGCGGAGCTGCGCCGCGGTCACCCGGTTGCTGCCGATCAGCCGCAGCGCCGCCTCGACGCGTGGCACCAGTCGCAGCGCCGCCTCGGTCGGCGCCATGCCGGTCGCGCGCCGCTCGAACAGCGCAACGCCCAGCTGCGCCTCCAGCTTGGCGATGCCCTGCGTCGCCGCCGGCTGGGTAATGTGCACCGCCTCCGCTGCGCGGCTGACACTGCCCAGCCGCACCGCGGCGGCCATCGCGGCGAGATGACGGATATTGAGCTGATCGACCTGCACGCAGCACGATTAGCAAAAACTAATGGCCGCGCCATCCTTCCGATTGGCTCGCTGCGGCGGACGCGCGCACCTCCCCCGGCAAAAGAAGCCAGAGGAGCTGCCATGTCGGGCATCGTCGTCCAGAACATCGAACGTGCCGATCCTGCGGTGATCGACGGCCTCGCCCATGCCGGCGTCGCGACCGTCCACGAGGCGCAGGGCCGCACCGGGCTGCTCGCGCCGCATATGCGACCGATCTATGCCGGGACGCGGATCGCGGGCAGCGCCGTCACCATCTCCGCGCCGCCGGGCGACAACTGGATGGTGCATGTCGCGATCGAGCAGCTGCGCGAGGGCGACATCCTGGTACTGGCGCCGACCAGCCCCTGCACCGACGGCTATTTCGGCGACCTGCTCGCCACCTCCGCCCAGGCGCGCGGCTGTCGCGGGCTGATCATCGACGCGGGTGTGCGCGACGTGCGCGACCTGACCGCGATGGGCTTTCCGGTCTGGTCCAAGGCGGTGCATGCGCAGGGCACGATCAAGGGCACGCTCGGCTCGGTCAACGTACCCGTCGTGTGCGCCAACGCACTGGTCAACGCGGGCGACGTGATCGTGGCGGATGATGACGGCGTGTGCGTCGTCCCCCGCGCCCAGGCCGCCGCCGTGCTCGAAAAGGCGCAGGCCCGCGAGGCGCTGGAGGAAGCCAAACGCCAGCGGCTGGCCGCCGGCGAACTCGGGCTCGATATCTACAACATGCGACCGCGCCTCGAAGAAATGGGCCTGAAATATGTCTGAGCCGGTCTCCGCCCGCGTGATGTGGATGCGCGGCGGCACCTCGAAGGGTGCCTTCTTCCTCGCCGAGGATCTGCCCGCCGACACAGCCGCGCGCGACGCCTTCCTGTTGCGCATTTTGGGCTCGCCCGATCCGCGCCAGATCGACGGCATGGGCGGCGCCGATCCGCTGACCAGCAAGGTCGCGGTCGTCAGCAAGTCCGCCCACGACGGCGCGGATGTCGACTATCTGTTCCTTCAGGTATTCGTCGAC
>JAIYAA010000403.1 GCA_027489295.1 Sphingomonadales bacterium
ACGGATTGACCAGCATGCCGGTGCTGTCCGTGTTTGTCGTCGCACTGCTGTTTCGCGGGGTCGATGCCCGTGCGGCGATCTGCGGCCTGGTGGCGGGCGTCGCCTTCTACGCCTTCGCGACGTTCGTCTGGGCGCCGCTCCACTATATCCACATGATCGCGATCACGCTGTTCTTCAGCATCGGCGTGTCGCTGAGCGTCAATCGTCTCGTCTTTGGCGGGCAGGCAGAGCTGCGGCTGACACGGGCCTGAGGTTCGGAGCTTCCGAAGGGGCGGGCTGCAGCTGCGCCCCTTCGGAACCGAAACCGCCGATGCTCGTTTCGGCGCAACTATCGCCGCCATTCCCTTTTGGGTGCTTGTTCCAACGGCGCGGTGCGATATGCGATCGCAGGGGGCCGTTCAGGACAGATGTGGATGAAACGTCGGAGTTTGTTGCGCGAGTCCGGCAGACGGACTGTCTGGCCGGTGATTGGCCTGCTTGTCGGTCTGGCTTTCTTCCTCGTCAGCGGCGCGCTTGCCTATCGCAACATTCAGGCGCTGCGCGACAATGACGCGGCGATCCGACACAGCCACACGGTTCTGATCGCGCTCGACGAGCTGCTGTCGACCTTGCAGGACGCGGAGACGGGCCAGCGCGGCTATCTGCTGACGGGCGGGCAGGGCTATCTGGAGCCCTACGCCGAAGCAACCAAGACGGTTCAGGCGCGCCTGGCGCGGCTGGAGGACCTGATCAGCGACAACGACGTGCAGCTTGGCAATGTTGCGCAGCTGCGCCGCCATGTCGATGCGAAGCTGGGCGAACTTCGCGAAACGATCCAGGCGCGCCGCACCCAGGGGCTGGCGGCCGCGCTCGCGATTGTCGGCACCGATCGCGGCAAGGTCAGCATGGATGCGATCCGAGCCCAGCTCGCCGCGATGGCGCAGGAAGAAGGCCGGCTGCGCCAGCAGCGGCTCGACGACATGGCAGCCGCCTCGCAAGCGGCGATCGCCAGCGGGCTGGTCTCCAGCCTGATCGGCGCGGGGCTGACGCTGCTGATCTTCGTGCTGCTTCGCCGGAGCTTGCGCGAGCGGGCCAAGGAAGAATGGCTGCAAAACGGGCTGCTCGGCATTTCGGCCGCCGTTCGGGGCGATCGATCGGTGGAAGAGATCGCCGAGGCCGTGCTTGCCTATCTGGCGGATTCGCTCGGCTTCCAGGCCGGTGCGCTGTTCAAGGGCGAGGCGGGACTGTTCCGTCGTGTCGCCACGCTGGGCGTTCCGACCGAGGCCGACATGCCCCAGGCGTTCCATCTGCGCGAGGGGCTGCTCGGCCGCGTCGCCGCGGAAGGCAAGCCGATCCTGCTCGAGGACGTGCCCGAGCATTATCTCCAGATCGGCTCGGCCTTCGGTCGGGACAAGCCGCGTCATTTGCTGATCGTGCCGGCGATGGCCGACGCCGTGGTCAACGCTGTCATCGAGCTCGGTTTCTTCCATGCCACCGATCCGATGATGCTGGAGCTGCTCGAGCGCGCCGCGCCGGTGATCGGCGTTGCGCTGCGCTCGGCGCGCTTCCGTGCCCAGCTGCAGGATGCGCTGGAGGAAACGCAGCGCCAGGCCGCCGAGCTGCAGACCCAGAGCGAGGAACTGCAGGTCAACAACGAGGAGCTGGAAGAGCAGGGCCGGGCGCTGCGCGAATCCCAGGCGATGCTCGAACAGCAGCAGGTCGAACTGGAGCAGACCAACAGTCAGCTGGAGGAGCAGGCGCAGGCGCTGGAGAATCAGCGCGACGAGCTGGAGCGCGGCAGCAATGCGCTGCGTGCCAAGACGCGCGAGCTGGAACAGGCCAGCCAGTACAAGAGCGATTTCCTCGCCAATATGAGCCACGAGCTGCGCACCCCGCTCAACTCGCTGCTGATCCTTGCCAAGCTTCTGGGCGACAATGCCCCGCATACGCTGACCGCGGAGCAGATAAAATTCGCGCGGACGATCGAATCCTCGGGCAATGATCTGCTCACCTTGATCAATGACATTCTGGATCTCTCGAAGATCGAAGCGGGCCATGTCGATATCCGCCCGGAGCCGGTAAGCCTGGTGCGGCTCGGCACCGATCTGCGCCAGACCTTCCAGCCGGTGGCCGAACAGCGCGGCCTGACGCTCGACATCGTGCTGGAAGACACGGCGCCGCGGGGGATCGAGACCGATCGCATGCGGCTGGAGCAGATCCTGAAGAACCTGCTGTCCAACGCGCTCAAGTTCACCGAGAAGGGCAGTGTCCGGCTGGATATCCGCGTTGCGGGGGACGGGATCGCCTTTGCGGTGCGCGATACCGGGATCGGTATCTCCGCCGAACAGCAGCGGATGATCTTCGAGGCGTTCCATCAGGCTGACGGCACCATCAACCGCCGCTATGGCGGAACGGGCCTGGGTCTGTCGATCTCGCGCGAACTCGCGCGCCTGCTGGGCGGCGGCATCACGCTCGATAGCCGCGCCGGCGAAGGCAGCACCTTCACGCTGACGCTGCCGGCCCGCTATGACGCATCGGCGGTTAAGCCGCGCGAGCATGTCGCGCCGGCGGCTACGCCGGCTGCTGCGCCGATGCCGGCCGCGGCACCTGCATCCGTCGCGAAGCCGCCGCGCCGCGCCGCGACGGCGGCGGACTGGGCCTTGGAGGACGATCGCGATGCGCTGGTCCCCGGCGGTCGCCATCTGCTGGTCATCGAAGACGACCCGGTCTTCGCCTCGATCGTCTGCGACCTTTCCCGTGAACTCGGCTTCCAGTGCCTGATCGCCAGCACCGCCGACGAGGCGCTGCATCTGGCGCGCACCTATCGTCCGAGTGCGGTGGTGCTGGATCTTGGCCTGCCCGACCAGTCCGGCCTGATCGTGCTGGACCGGCTGAAGCAGGAAGACGCGACCCGGCACATCCCGATCCACGTCATCTCCGCCGCCGACCAGAGCCAGACGGCGCTGTCGCTCGGCGCGGTCGGCTACCACATCAAGCCGATCAAGCGCGAGCTGTTGGCCGAAGTGCTGGAGAACCTCCAGGCACGCACCGCAAGCCGCATGCGGCGCGTCCTCATTGTCGAGGACGATGCCGTGCAGCGCGATGCGGTCGCACGTCTGCTGCGGACCGACGATGTCGAGACGGTCGGCGTCAGCACTGCCGCCGAATGCCTGGAGATGCTGCGCAGCCAGACCTTCGACTGCATGGTGCTCGACCTGTCGCTGCCGGATGCCTCGGGCTTTTCGCTGCTGGAGACGCTGAGCCAGGAGGACGGTGCGCACAGCTTCCCGCCGGTGATCGTCTATACCGGTCATGATCTCAGCGCCGACGACGAGCAGAAGCTGCGCCGCTACTCCAGCTCGATCATCATCAAGGGCGCCAAGTCGCCCGAACGGCTGCTCGACGAGGTGTCGCTCTTCCTCCACCAGGTCGTCTCCGAACTGCCGAGCGAGCAACAGGAGATGATCCAGAACGCGCGTCGGCGCGATGCGGTGCTGGAGGGGCGGCGGGTGCTGATCGTCGAGGACGACGTCCGCAACGTCTATTCGCTGACCAGCGTGCTGGAGCCGCGCGGCGTGCTCGTGCGCATCGCCCGCAACGGCCAGGAGGCACTGGACGCACTGGCCGAGGCGGCGACGGATCCGGACAAGGCCGTCGATCTGGCGCTCATGGACGTGATGATGCCGGTGATGGACGGGCTCACCGCCACGCGCGAGATTCGGAAAGACCCGCGCTGGTCGAGGCTGCCGATCATCATGCTCACCGCCAAGGCGATGCCCGACGATCAGGAACGCTGCATCGAAGCGGGTGCCAGCGACTACATGGCCAAGCCGATCGACGTCGACAAGCTGCTGTCGCTGGTCCGCGTGTGGATGCCGCGATGAGCGAGGCCCCGATCGAACCGGACATCGACGATATCGAGATCGAGCTGCTGCTCGAGGCGTTGTTCCGCCGCTATCATTACGACTTTCGCCACTATGCCCGTGCCTCGATCAAGCGGCGCCTGATCCAGGCGCGGGGGCGGCTGGGGTTCACCAGCTTCTCCGCGCTGCAGGAACGGCTGCTCCGCGATCCGGACATGCTGGCCAAATTGCTCAACTACCTCACCGTCCAGGTGAGCGAGATGTTTCGCGATCCCAGCTATTTCCGAGCACTGCGCGAAAAGGTGGTGCCGCATCTGCGCACCTATCCCTCGCTCAAGATCTGGATCGCCGGGTGCAGCAATGGCGAGGAGGTCTATTCCCTCGCCATCCTGTTCCGCGAAGAGGGGTTGGAACACCGCACGATCTTCTACGCGACGGACATAAACCCCAAGGCGCTGCGAGCGGCCGAGGCCGGCGTCTATCCGCTCGACCAGATCCGCAAGTTCACCGAGAACCATCAGAAGTCCGGCGCCCGCACCTCGCTTTCGGACTACTATGTCGCCGATTATGACCGGGCGATCTTCGACAGCAGCCTGCGGGCCAATGTCGTCTTCTCGGATCACAGTCTGGCGACGGATTCGGTGTTCGCCGAAATGCACCTGATCTCGTGCCGGAACGTGCTGATCTATTTCGATCGAGGCCTGCAGGAGCGGGCGGTGGGGCTGTTCGATGCCTCGCTGGTGCGTCGCGGCTTTCTGGGGCTTGGCCGCAAGGAAAGCCTGCGCTTCTCAGACCATGCGCCAGGCTTTGCCGACTTTGTCCGTGAGGAGAAGATCTACCAGCGGCGCGACCGATGAGCGGCATGGTTGTGGTCGGCACCTCCGCGGGGGGTGTCCAGGCGCTCCTGGCGCTGTTGCCGGCGCTGCCCGCCGATTTCGCCTGCCCCGTGCTGATCGTGGTGCATGTGCCGCCGGACCATGACCACACGCTGCCCTCGCTGTTCGAGCGCCACTGCCGGATGCAGGTTCGCGAGGCGGAGGACAAGGAAACGCCCGAGGCCGGCATCATCTATTTTGCGCCGTCCAATTATCACCTGCTGGTCGAGCCGGACGGCAGCATGGCGCTTTCGGCCGACGACCCGGTCAACCATAGCCGCCCCTCGATCGATCTGCTGTTCGAAACCGCAGCCGATGCCCTGCGGCATCGCCTTGTCGGCGTGCTGCTCACCGGCGCCAATCATGACGGCGCGGAGGGGCTGGCGGCCGTTGCCCGTGCCGGCGGTACCGCGATCGTCCAGGATCCCGCCACCGCGCAGGTTCCGACCATGCCGGCGGCGGGACTTGCACGCTGTCCCGACGCCGCCCGCCTGCCGCTCGATGCCATTGCCTCCCATCTCGTACGATTGGCCTGATTCCATGTCCCCACCCGATCCCGTCAACTTCCTGCTGGTCGACGACCTCGACGAGAACCTGCTCGCGCTGGAGGCGCTGCTTCGCCGCGACGGGCTGCGCTGCCTCAAGGCGCGATCGGGCGACGAGGCGCTGGAGTTGCTGCTCGTGCACGACGTCGCGTTGGCGCTGCTCGACGTGCAGATGCCGGGGATGGACGGGTTCGAACTCGCCGAGTTCCTTCGCGGCAATGAGCGTACGCGGCACGTGCCGATCATCTTCCTCACGGCGGGAAGTGCCGATGCCCAGCGCCGCTTCCGCGGGTATGAGGCCGGCGCGGTCGACTTCCTGCAGAAGCCGATCGACGCGGGCATCCTGCGCTCCAAGAGCGACGTGTTCTTCGATCTCTACGAGCAGCGCCGCCAGATCATCGCCCAGCGCGACCAGCTTGCGCGGCTGACCGAGAGCCTGCAGGCGGCCGACCGGCGCAAGAACGCCTTTCTAGGCATGGTCGGCCATGAGCTGCGCAACCCGATCATGGCGCTCACCGCGGGGCTGCAC
Organism: Sphingomonadales bacterium; assembly: GCA_027489295.1. Next base: position 5,792 of record JAIYAA010000403.1, read on the forward strand.
CTGCTCGCGCGCAAGGGCATGGATCCGGCGACGGATCCGATCCGTGCGCAGATGGGGCGGCAGGTCGACCATATGAACCGGCTGATCGAGGATCTGCTGGATGTCGCCCGGATCGATCAGGGCAAGATCGTCCTGCGCACCGGTCGCATCGCCCTGTCAGACGCGATCGCCCTCGCGGTCGAGATCAGTCAGCCGCAGATCGAGGCGCGGCAGCATGCCCTGACGGTAACGCTGCCCGAGGCGCCGATCTGGCTCGACGCCGACCTGGCCCGGATCGCGCAGGTGGTGAACAATCTTCTGGCCAACGCCGCCAAATATACGCCGGAAGGGGGCGCGATCCAGCTGTCGGCGCGGTGCGAGGGTACGCGCGCGGTAATCGAGGTGGCGGATACGGGCCTCGGCATTCCGCCCGAAATGCAGGCGCAGGTGTTCGATCTTTTCGCCCAGGTCGATCGCGGCGAGGGCCAGACCGAAGGCCTCGGCATCGGGCTGGCGCTGGTCCGTCAGCTCGTGTCGCTCCATGGTGGCACGATCGCGCTCAAGGAGAGCGTGGTAGGCAAGGGATCAATTTTCGAGGTCGTGCTGCCCTGCCTGGACGACAGGCGAGCCGCCTAGCCGCGAAGCACCGCCGGCGTTCAGGCCGTGGGCATGCGATCCGCCGGCCGCCATCCCAGCGCGAGTGAAATGCGCTCGGCGGTCTGCCCCAGCGTCTGCTGCGCCTGCTCGACCGTGGCGACCTGCGAGCCGTCTAGAACCTCCAGATAGGGCACGGTGAGCGCGGCGAGCAGCTCGCCGTCGAACCCGAACACGGGGCAGCTCAGATCGGTGACGCCGCGGGTGATCGGGCTTTGCCGGCGGCACTGGCCGTCCGTCCGCACCTGCGCCAATCGTGCAGACAGCGCATCCGCATCAAAGGGCGCGCCGCGCGGGGCGGCGGCGCGCTCGAGCAGACGGTCCGCGCGCTCCGGACTGGCGAAGGCGAGCAGGACATGGCCCGAGCAGCTGTCGATCAGATCGATGGTCGCGCCGACCCGCAGCGCAAAGCCGCGGGTGCCGGGATTTTCCTCGCGCGCGATCACCAGCCCTTCGCCCGCCTTTGCGACCACCAAGTGGCAGGATTGGCCGACCGCTGCCGCCAGTGCCTGCATCTCCGGCTGCGCGGTCACGACCAGCTTGCGCGCCGGCGTGGCGCGATAGGCGACATCCAGGAACTTGTAGGTCGCGGTGTAGCGATCGGTAAGGTCGCACTTCTGGAGATAGCCGGCCTCCTCCATCACCACGACGATCCGGAACAGCTCGCCAAGCGATCGCCCGAGCGCGGCCGCCATCTCGCTGGCGAGCAGCCCCTGCGGGTTGTTGGCCAGAAGCTCGATGATCAGGAACGCCTTGTCGAGCGCCGGCGCACTGTAGCTGCCCTTGCGCTGCGTCGGGGCTCCGGTTCTTTTCGGCATCGTCTCTCGCTGTGCTGATCACCGCCCGCGCTAGCGAAAATCGGGCGGCGGCGGAAGGCGGGGCGCCGATCAGATCGTGATCACGGCCTTCAGTACCTGCTCCTGCGCGGCGATCAGGCCCGGCAACGCGGCAGGCGCATCGGCCAGCGCAACGCGGTGGGTCAGGAACCGGTCGATCGGGATGGTCCCGTCCCGGATCGCGGCCACCACCTGTTCGAAATCCTCCGACAGGGCGTTGCGGCTGGCGAGCAGCGTCGTTTCGCGCTTGTGGAACTCGGGATCGGGGAAGCGCAGCTCCTCCCGGTTGAGCCCGACCAACACATAGGTTCCGGCATGGGCGAGATGCGCAAGGCCGGCGTTCATCGCATGGATGTTGCCCGTGGCGTCGAACAGATAGTCGTACATCTCGCCGTCGGTCCGGGCCGCGAGGGCAGCGCTTGCCTTCGGACCGGCGGTGACGCCGTCGTCCAGGCCGAACGCCTGTGCGGCGGTGGCGAGCCTGCCCGGGCTTCGGTCCAGCAGGGTCACCGCCGCACCCGCAATCCGGGCGAACAGCGCACAGCCGATGCCGATCGGCCCCGCGCCGGTGACGAGCGCGCGACTGCCCGGCTCGATGCGGGCGCGACGCACCGCATGCGCGCCGATCGCGAGAAACTCGACCATCGCAGCGTGGTCGAGCGACAGGCCCGGCGTTGGGATGACCGCGGATGCCGGCACCGCGATATACTCCGCCATTCCGCCATCGGCATGCACGCCCAGCACGCTGATCCGGCTGCAGCAATTGGGCCGGCCGCGCCGGCAGGCGACGCAGGTCCCGCATGGCAGATACGGGTTCACCGTGACGATGTCGCCCGGGGCGAGGCCGCTGGCTTCGGGTGCCTCTGCAACCTCACCGGCCAGCTCGTGGCCGATCAGCCGGGGATAGGTGAAGAAGGGCTGGCTGCCGTCGAAGATGTGATAGTCGGTGCCGCAAATGCCGACCCGGCGCATCCGGATCAGCACCTCGCCGTTGCCGCGCGCGGGGCGGGCGCGTTCCTCGATCCGCGCCTCCAGCGGGCCAACACACACCAATGCCTTCATCGCGGTTCCACTCCTCCGGCGAGGCATTCCCACCATTCTAGGCTACGTGATATCGAAATTTCATACGCGAAAGCAAGTTGCTGGTTCGCGCTCCCTTGGCGTGCGCTCGCTTTTGTGAGACCGCGGTCTCATGGGTGCGGCGAATCAAGGCGGCGGCGTGAACCGGGTGGCGATGCGACAGCTGCGCGCGACCGGGATGGCTACGGTCGCGCGGCACCCCTGATCCTCCCCAGAACCGCAGAAGGAACTCGCATGAAGCTCTGTCGCTATGGCGCCCCCGGCCATGAACAGCCCGGCCTGATCGATGCGGAGGGCAGGCTGCGGTCCCTTGCCGGCCATACCGATCTTGCGCCGGAAGCTCTTGCGCCGGACGCGCTGGCGAAGATCGCCGCGATCGACCCCGCCAGCCTGCCGCTGGTCGAGGGCTCGCCCCGCTACGGCGTGCCGGTGGCCGGCACGCGCAAGTTCATCGCGATCGGCCTCAACTATGCCGATCATGCCGCGGAATCGAACCTGCCGATCCCGGCCGAACCGGTGGTGTTCAACAAATGGGTGAGCTGTCTGCAGGGCCCGAATGACCCGGTCGTCATTCCGCGGGATTCGAAGAAGACCGATTGGGAAGTCGAGCTCGGCGTCGTCATCGGTACCCGCGCCGAATATGTTTCGGTGGACGAGGCGCTGGGCCATGTCGCCGGCTATTGCGTGATCAACGACGTCTCCGAGCGCCACTGGCAGATCGAGCGCGGCGCCACCTGGGACAAGGGTAAGGGCTTCCCGACCTTCGGTCCCGTCGGTCCCTGGCTGGTCACCGCCGACGAGGTGGGTGATCCGCAGAACCTCTCGATGTGGCTCGAGGTGAACGGCACGCGCCTGCAGGACGGCAACACCAGGACGATGATCTTCACCGTCGCCGAGATCATCGCCTATTGCTCGCAGTTCATGACGCTGGAGCCCGGCGACATCATCACCACCGGCACCCCCCCGGGCGTCGGCATGGGGCAGAAGCCCGAGCCCTGGTATCTGAAGGCGGGCGATGTCGTGACACTCGGGATCGAGAAGCTGGGCGAACAGCGCCAGGACTTCGTCGCCTGGGCACCGCGGGGCTGAGGCACATGCGGCCGCCGTTCGTCGATGCGCATCTCCACCTCTGGGACCGGGAGCGACTGCGCTACCCGTGGCTCGACGAGGCGGACAAGGCACCGATCGCCGCGACCTATACGGTCGCGCAGCACCGCGCTGCGGCGGCCGACTGGAACCTGGTGGGTGCCGTGCATGTCGATGCCGGCGCCCACCCCGAGGACGGCGAGCGCGAGACCGAGTGGCTGAACGGCGTCGCCGATGCCGAGGGGCTGCCGAGCGCGATCGTCGCGCGCGTCGAACTCGATGCGCGCGACGTGGCCGAACTCCTCGCGCGCCAGGCGGCGCGGCCGCGGGTGGTGGGCGTCCGCCATCTGGTCAACTGGCATCCCGATCCCGCGCGCCAGGCCTATCCGCGCGACCTGACCCTGGATCCGGCCTGGCGGCGCGGGTTCGGGTTGCTGGCGCGGCATGGACTGAGCTACGATTTTCACGGTTTCCCGCCGCAACTGGCCGGGCTCGCCGAGGCGGCGGCGGCGCACCCGGACGTGCCGGTGATCGTCAACCATCTCGGACTACCGATCCTGGCGGACGGACTGGAGGCATGGCGCGCCGGGCTGGTCGCGCTGGCGGCGATGCCGCAGGTCGCGATCAAGCTGTCGGGTGCCGGCTTCGTGGCGGCGCCCTTCGATCCCGCCGCCTTTGCACCGATCGTGGCCGAGGTCATCGATCTGTTCGGGACCCACCGCGTGATGATCGCGAGCAACTTTCCCACCGACCGCCTTTTCGCAACGCTCGACGCCACGCTCGCTGCATATGAAGCGCTGCTGACCGGCTATTCGGCCGACGAGCGCCGCGATCTCTGGGGCCGCAATGCCGCCCGTATCTATCGACTGGATCTCGATCTGTGACCGCCATTCCCCAACGTGCCATCGGCACCACGAGCCTGACCGTCCCCGAACTCGGCTTCGGCGCAGCCTCGCTCGGCAATCTCTATGCGCCAGTCAGCGATGCAGATGCGCGGGGGGCGATCGATGCGGCGCTGGCGGCAGGCCTCCGCTATGTCGATACGGCGCCGCATTACGGTCGCGGCCTGTCCGAGCGTCGGGTGGGCGAGGCGGTGCGGCTGCAGCCCGACATCGTGATCTCCACCAAGGTGGGCAGGCTGATGGATCCGGACCCGAGCGTCACCGACGATCGCGAGCGGGACGGCTTTCGCTCGCCCATGCCCTTCCGCATGCGCTACGACTATTCGCATGACGGCATCCTGCGTAGCCATGAGCACAGCCTGCAGCGGCTGGGCGTGGCGCGAGTCGATCTGCTCTACGTCCACGATATCGGCGGCTACACCCATGGCGACGCGGCCGGGGGCTATTGGCAGCAGCTTACCGCGGGCGGCGGGCTGGAGGCGCTGGAGCGGCTGCGCGACGAGGGCAGCATCTCCGGCTTCGGCATCGGCGTGAACGAGATACCCGTGTGCCTGGATGTGATGCGCGAGGCGCGGCTCGATGCGATCCTGCTCGCGGGGCGCTACACGCTGCTCGAACAGCAGGCGCTGGACGCGCTTTTCCCGGCCTGTGCGGCGGCGGGCACCTCGATCGTGATCGGGGGTCCCTACAATAGCGGCATCCTCGCCACCGGGACGAAGCGTGGCGGCACCCTCCATTACGACTATGGACCCGCGCCCGAGGCGGTGGTCAGCAAGGTGCGCGCGATCGAAGCGGTGGCCGATCGTCACGGCGTGCGCTTGCCGGCGGCAGCACTCGCCTTCGTGCTGGCGCATCCGCTGGTTGCCAGCGTCATCCCCGGCATCGGCAGCGCCGCGCGGGTGGCGCAGACGGTGGAGCTCTACCGCGAAGCCATCCCAGCCGCGTTCTGGCAGGCGCTGCGCGCCGAAGGCCTGCTGCGCGCCGATGCACCGGTGCCCGAGGATGCGGCCTGACGCCGGAAGCTGCCTTGCGCGGGTTCGTCGAAGGGCTGCTAGCCGCGACGACCGGGCCGTTGGTGCTCGGCCTGTGCGGGGCGCAGGGGAGCGGCAAGTCGACGCTCGCTGCCGCCGTCGCACGGGCGGTGCCGGGGACGGTGGTGCTGTCGCTGGACGACCTATACCGCACCCGGGCTGCGCGGCGCGATTGCGCGGCAACGGTCCACCCGCTGTTCGCAACGCGCGGGGTTCCCGGTACCCATGATGTCGCGCTTGGCATCGCCACGCTGGACGCGTTGCGCGCCGGCGCGCCGGTTCGGCTGCCCCGCTTCGACAAGGCCGCCGATGATCGTGTTCCCGCCGACGCCTGGCCGGCGGCGCAGGCGGCGCGGCTGATCCTGTTCGAGGGCTGGTGCGTCGGTGCCCGGCCGATTGCGGACGCGGATCTCGCCCAGCCGATCAACCCGCTGGAGCGCGACGAGGACGCGCAGGGGCGATGGCGGCGCGCTTGGAATGCGGCACTCGCCGGACCCTATCAGCCACTCTTTGCGCGGATCGACCGGCTGGTGCTGCTCGAAGCGCCCGGCTGGGATGCGGTGCTGCAGTGGCGGCGCGAGCAGGAACAGGCACTGCGCGGCTCCGGGGCCAGCGGTCCGGGCGTGATGGACGACGGCGCCGTCGCCCGCTTCATCCAGCATTATGAGCGGCTGACCCGGCACATCCTCGAGGAAATGCCGGGCTATGCCGATCTTGTGCTGCCCCTGGACGAGGCCCGGGATCTGCGTGTCGGCTAACGGCAGGCGGCGCTGCCGAGCGGCGTCGTGCGGGTGAGGTCGGGGCGGGTGGCCAGCACCTTTTCGGCGATTGGCAATTTCAGGCTCTTCAGTTCCTGCGCCACAAGCTCCGCCATCGCGCGGGCGCCGAGCTCGCTGAAATGGGTGTCGTCGTCGATCCCGTTGGGGAAGCCGGCCATTTTGTCCTCGGGCGTGAAATGGAGGTACAGCTTTCGCGATCCGTCCGGCCCCAGCCGCTGGAGAAGGTCGGCCGAGCGGGCCTCCAGATCGAGCAGCGGCGTGTTGGTGCTGGAGACCAGTGAGCGCATCACTTCGCTATACGCAGCGAAATCGGTCTTCACCCGGGCGCCATCGAAGCTGCGCCGTACCGGCGGCGTGACCAGCACCGGCACCATCCCGTGCCCACGCGCCTCCCAGATCATCCGCAGCAGATTGTCGTGATACAGGGTCGCGGCCGGCGCGTAGCGCTCGGGCTTGGCCGTGCTCGCATCGTTATGGCCGAACTGGATCAGCACCACGTCGCCCGGCTTTGCCTCGGCAAGCAGCGAGTCCCAGCGCCCTTCCGCAAGGAAAGACTTGGTGCTGCGCCCGCCGATCGCGCGGTTCACCACCACCGCGTCCGGCGTCATGCCACACGGGAGCATCTGCCCCCAGCCGGTCTGCGGGTAGCGATTCGCGGCATAGGTCTGCGCCGTCGAATCGCTCGCGATGAACAGCCGAGTCTGCGCCGCGGCGGGCGAGGCGAGGGCTGCGAGGCACGCCGCGGCAGCGAACAGTGCCCCCCTCATTGCAGGTTCACGAATGCGCCGCCGTCCACCAGCAGCGCCGCGCCGGTGACATAGGCCGCCATGTCGGAGGCGAGAAACACGATCGGGCCCGCAAGATCCTCGGGCTGACCCAGCCGTCCGAGCGGCACCCGGCCTTCCATGTATTTCCGCTTCTCCGCGTCGGCGAGGTCGTCCTTGTTGATCTCGGTGAGGATCGTGCCCGGCAGCACCGAATTGCAGCGGATGCCGTGCCGGCCAAGGGCGATCGCGGCCGACTGCATCAGCGAGTGGAGCCCGGCCTTGGTGGGCGTGTAATGGCTCTGATACTCGCCGCCGACCAGTGCCGAGATCGACGAGACTGCGACGATCGCACCGCCATGCCCCTGGGCCACCATCTGGTTCGCCGCCGCCTGGCACATGAAATAGCCGCCGAGAAGATTGACCTGCATGGTTCGCTGCACCGTCTCCACCGGCATGTCGAGAAAGGCATGGAAGGGGCAGATGCCCGCGTTCGATACCATGACGTCGACTTTGCCGAACGCGTCCGTCGCGCGCGCCACGAAGTCCGTCGCGGTCGCGGGATCGGCGACGTCGCCCTTCACCGCCAGCCCGCGCCGGCCCTTTGCCTCGATCGCGGCGACCACAGCGGCGGCGTCCTCGTCGCGGCTGTGATAGTTGATCGCCACGTCGGCGCCGGCCTCGGCCGCCCCGATCGCCGCCGCCCGGCCGATGCCGGTCGACCCGCCGGTCACGAGCACCGTCTTCCCCTCCAACAGCTTCACGGGCATCCTCTCCTTCTTATCGTCGGTGTTTGCGGGCGGGGCGCATCTCCGCGCTCCAGCCGAGATCCGTGCTGATCGCCTCGGCCGTGCCGCGCACCTGCGCGCACAGGGTCGCCATGCGATCGTCGTCCATATACTGCGCCGCGCTCGACACGCTGATCGCCGCGACGATCCGGCCCGAAACGTCGCGCACCGGCGCCGCCACACAGCGGATCAGATCCTCATTCTCTTCCAGATCGAAGGCGTGGCCGGCGAAGGCATAGGCGCGCATCCGGTCGAACCACAGGCCATGGTCGGTATGCTGCTGGCCACGTGCCGCGTCGGCGGCGTACAGCCGCTGCCACTCGCCCTCGGCGGAGTCGATCAGCAGCGCTTTGCCCAGACCGGTGGAGGTGAGCGGCTGACGGTCGCCGATCCGGCTGGAGATCTCCACGCGCCGGCGGCCGGAAATCTTGTCGAGATAGAGCGCAAGGTCGCCGTCCATGCGGCCAAGATGCACGGTGTCCTCGGTCTCCGCCGCCAGCGCTTCCATGCGCGGGCGGGCAATCTGGACGATGTCCGCCTGGCTCTGGGCGAGGAAGCCCAGCTGGATCAGCTTCGGCCCCAGCTGATAGCCGTCCCGCGGCAAATAGCTCAGGAAGCCGCGGTCGATCAGCGCATTGGCAAGGCGGTGCGTGGTCGAGCGGGTAAGCCCCATCCGCGCCGAGAGTTCGGCCAGCTTCACCGGGCCCTCGATCACCTTGTCCAGCATGTCGAGCCCGCGGACGAGCGTCTGGCTGCCCTGGATCTTGGCACCTCCAGAAGCCGCGGCCGCGCCCTCGGCGCTTTCAGCATTTGACGTGGGTCGTTCCATCAATTAACATCCTATCCCATAAAGTGAGAAATTAAAGCATTCAGGAGGATGCCGGGCAGCCGATCGCGGCTGCGACCCACCCGAACCTCTTGGGGTGCGACGTACCACATGCTGGCACGCCGCGCGCCCGGATTTCATATTATCGGAAACCGTCCAGCCATCTGGGATGGACGCCAGAAGGGAAGCGTCGAGCCGTGGTAGCCGGACTCTCGAAGATCAAGCAGGTGCGCGCCTATACCGTCCGTGGCGGCGGCGCCGATTATCACGACCAGGGCGAGGGCCACTGGATCGATGATCACATCGCGACGCCGATGGCGCGCTACCCCGAATATCGTGCAAGCCGCCAAAGCTTCGGCATCAACGTCCTCGGCACGCTGATCGTCGAGATCGAGGCCGAGGACGGCACGATCGGCTTTGCAGTGACCACCGGCGGCGAGCCCGCCTGCTATATCGTCGAGAAGCACCTCGCCCGCTTCCTCGAGGGCCGCAGCCCCACCGAATACGAGAAGATCTGGGACCAGATGTACTTCTCGAGCCAATATTATGGCCGCAAGGGGCTGGTGGTGAACGCCATCTCCGGCGTCGACCTGGCGCTGTGGGACCTGCTCGGCAAGCTGCGCGGCGAGCCGGTCTATCACATGCTCGGCGGCGCGGTGCGGGACGAGCTGCAATTCTATGCGACCGGCGCCCGGCCGGACATCGCCAAGGACCTCGGCTTCATCGGCGGCAAGCTGCCGCTCCACCACGGCCCGGCCGAGGGGATCGAGGGGCTGAAGAAGAACATCGCCGAGCTGGCCGAGATGCGCAGCCGCGTGGGGCCGGATTTCTGGCTGATGTGGGACTGCTGGATGGCGCTCGACGTCGACTATGCCACCCGCCTCGCCATCTCCGCGCAC
>JAIYAA010000395.1 GCA_027489295.1 Sphingomonadales bacterium
TCGCAGCTTCGCGATGATCTGCTCCGGCGTAAATCGCTGACGTCCCATACCAATCTCCAATTCTCACGCCCCACAGGGCTCTCTTCAGAATTGGACCAATTTTTCCAAGGCAGACCATCATCACGCCCGACCTGCACCAGCGGCTGCAGGACTATGCTGCGCTATATGCCGACACCTATGGGCAGAAGGAGGCGGTGACGGATCTGATCCCGCCGATGTTGACATCCTTCCTCGAGAGTGATCGCGGGTTCGTGCGGGGGCGGGGAGCCAGCCGGTGACATCCGGGCCGGTGTCCATTCATTTTCCGATTATGACGCACTTGGCTGGTACTGGTCACAAGAGCTGATCGATCTTGCCAAGGCTTCGAACATCAAGGGCCTGGTGGCTACTTCCGCGCGGGCAAAGGGGCCAACCGTGGCCCGGCTATAGCGCATTACAGTGCCACGCGTCTTGACTTTCGCTGGCCCGCTGACAATGTAGCAACATATCGTCAAGCGCCAGGAGGGCGTCATGGGTATCACCAGCCTTACCAGCCGAGAGTTCAATCAGGACGCCGCGCGCGCCAAGAAGGCGGCGCTGCATGGCCCCGTCTTCATCACCGATCGCGGGCGCCCCGCGCATGTCCTGCTCTCAATCGAAGAATATCAACGGCTAATCGGCAAGGGCCAGACCTTGTGGGATATCTTCGCGGACAAGGATGATGGCGGCGACTTCGATTTCGACCCGCCCAAGCTGAACATTGGCTTCCGTCCGGCCGAGTTTGGCGAGGATTGATGTTCCTGTTCGATACCAACGTCGTATCGGCACTCCGAAAGCCGGAACGGGCAGGCCCAGCGTTCGAGGCTTGGACAAAGATAGCCTTCGGTGCTCGCCCGTTCTTGTCAGCCGTGACGATCATGGAAATCGAGATCGGCATTCTTCGGCTTCAACGCCGGGATGAAGCACAGGCAGAGTCGCTACGGCGCTGGATGGACAAGATCGTGATGCCCGGATTTGCGGATCACATTCTCGACTTCGATTCTGCGGTGGCCCGTCGCTGCGCAGCCCTCCACGTTCCCGATCCTCGCGCCGAACGCGATGCAATGATCGCCGCCACCGCCCTTGTCCACGGCCTCACCGTCGTCACCCGCAACACCGCTGACTTCATTGCAACCGGCGTGCCGCTGCTCAATCCCTGGGAAGACCCTGCCCAATAAGCGTGCGGTGTCGCGTACCGACACCTAAACCGGCGCGCGATCGGGCGGCGTGACCGGAGGCGTTCAGCCGACCCGCACTCCCGGGAAGGGCAAGATCGTTGCGCCGCTGCGCAGGCTGTCCAGCATGTTCGACCACCACTGTGCCATAGCCACGCGCTCCTTCCAGTGGGTACCGCGATGATAGGCCGCACGCACCTTGTCGGTATCGCCATGCGCCAAAGCCCGTTCAATCGCGTCGTAGGACCACTTGCCGGACTCGTTCAGCAGGGTGCTGGCCATCGCCCTGAAGCCGTGTGCCGTCATTTCGCTGCTTGCGTAGCCGAGGCGGCGGAGCGCCGCGTTGAGGGTGTTGTCCGACATCGGCCGCGTGCGCGACCGCATTGACGGGAATACATAGCCGTTTGACCCGGTGATCGACCGGATCTCCAGCAGGATGGCGATCGACTGGGTCGAGAGCGGGACGTGATGCGGCTTGCGCATCTTCATCTTCTCGGCCGGGATGGTCCACACTGCGGCGTCGAAGTCGATCTCGTCCCATCGTGCGTGACGTAGTTCGCCGGGGCGCACGAACACATGCGGCGCTAGTTGCAGCGCCCATTTGGTCATGCCCTGGCCCTCATATGCATCGATTGCACGCAACAGCTTGCCAACGTCCTTCGCTTCGGTGACCGCGCCGTAGTGCTTGACGGTTGGTGTCAGCAGTGCGCCGCGCAGGTCCCTCGTCGGGTCCGACTTCAATCGGGCGGTGGCGACGGCATAGCGAAATACGGCGCCGGCCAACTGCAGGGTACGCCGCGCGCTTTCCAGCTTGCCACGCTTCTCGATCTTTCGAATCGCGGTTAGCGCGTCGATGGGCTCGATCTCATGGATCGGCATTGTGCCGATCGAGGTGTCGAGCAGGCTGAGGAGATACTCGCAGCGTGCAGCGGTGGAGGGCGCCCACGCCCGGTCGCCGTCGCGCCGCCGCTTCGAGCAATATTCGTTGGCGATGCGAGTGAAGGTGTTTTCCGCCAGTGCTTCGGCCCGAATTCTCTCGCGCTGCTTCTCCAGAACAGGGTTCTTCCCCTCGGCAAGGACCTCGCGCGCGTCATCGCGCAGTTTACGCGCGTCGCGCAGGCTGACTTCCGGGTAGGAACCGAAGCTGAGCTTCTTCTCGACGCCACGGTGTTTGAACTTCATCCGCCACAGGCGGGAGCCAGACGGCGACACGATGACGTAGAGGCCCAACTCGTCATAAAGCTTGTAGGCCTTTTCGCGGGTCTTGGCCTTGCGGATCGCCATATCACTCAACGGCATGGTTCGGACCTCTCATCCCGA
>JAIYAA010000106.1 GCA_027489295.1 Sphingomonadales bacterium
GCCCCACCGGCACGCGACGCGAAGGGGAGCGGCAAGCGGCGGTCCGGCAGCGCGCGTCAGGGCGGCTGACCGGTGGGCCCGTCGCGCATCTTCATCCTGCGCCCGGTCGCGACCGCGCTGTTCATGGTCGCGATCGTGCTGGCGGGTCTGGTCGGCTTCAGCAGCCTGTCGCTGTCGGCGCTGCCCGAGGTCGATTACCCGACGATCCAGGTCAGCACGCTCTATCCAGGCGGCAGCCCCGAGGTGATGAGCCAGACCGTCACCGCCCCGCTCGAGCGCCAGTTCGGCCAGATGCCGGGGCTGACGCGGATGGAATCGACCAGTTCCTCGGGCGCGTCGGTCATCACCTTGCAGTTCAACCTCTCGACCGGTCTCGACGTCGCCGAGCAGGAGGTGCAGGCCGCGATCAACGCCGCGCAGGCGCTGCTGCCGGCCGATCTGCCCGCGCCGCCGGTCTATGCCAAGGTGAACCCGGCCGACGCGCCGATCCTGACGCTGGCGATCACCTCGACGACGATGCCGCTCACCCAGGTCCAGTCGCTGGTCGACACCCGGCTGGCGCAGAAGATCAGCCAGATCACCGGCGTCGGCCTGGTCGGCCTCGCGGGCGGGCAGAAGCCGGCGATGCGGATCCGCGCCGACACCCAGAAGCTGTCGAGCTACGGCCTCAGCCTCGCCCAGATCCGCACCGCGATCAGCAACGCCAACGCCAATTCGGCCAAGGGCAGCTTCGACGGCCCCAATCGATCCTACCAGATCAACGCCAACGACCAGCTGGAAACGGTCGACGACTACAAGAACCTGATCGTCAGCTACCAGAACAACGCGCCGGTGCGGTTGCGCGACGTGGCGGAGGTGGTGCAGGGCGCGGAGAACAGCCGGCTCGGCGCGCTGGCCAACGCCACCTCGGCGATCCTCCTCAACGTCCAGCGCCAGCCCGGCGCGAACGTCATCGCCACCACCGACGCGATCAAGCGCCAGCTGCCCGAGCTGCTGAAGAGCCTGCCCGCCGGCCTCCACGCCGAGGTGCTGGCCGATCGTACCACCGGCATCCGCGCCTCGGTCCACGATGTCGAGTTCGAGCTGGTGCTCGCGGTCGCCCTCGTCGTGCTGGTGATCTTCTTCTTCCTGCACTCCGGGCGCGCGACGCTGGTGGCGGGGCTCGCGGTGCCGATCAGCCTGATCGGCACCTTCGGGGTGATGTATCTGCTCAACTACAGCCTCGACAATCTGTCGCTGATGGCGCTGACGATCGCGACCGGCTTCGTCGTCGACGACGCGATCGTGATGATCGAGAACATCCAGCGCCATATCGAGGACGGCATGGCGCCGTTCGAGGCGGCGCTGAAGGGCGCGGGCGAGATCGGCTTCACCATCATCTCGCTCACCGTCAGCCTGATCGCGGTGCTGATCCCGCTGCTGTTCATGGGCGACATCGTCGGCCGGCTGTTCCGCGAGTTCGCGGTGACGCTGGCGGTGACGATCCTGATCTCCGCCGTCGTCTCGCTCACCCTCACGCCGATGCTGTCGGCGCGCTGGCTGAAGCGGCCGAACGAGGAAAAGCCCAGCCGCGTCGCGGAGCGCTCGGCCGCCTTGTTCGGCTGGGTGGAGCGCCGCTACGAAACCGGGCTCGACTTCGTCCTGCGCCGCCGCTTCGCCACGCTGCTGGTCGCGATCGCGACGCTCGGCCTGACCGTGCTGCTCTATCTCGTCATCCCCAAGGGGCTGTTCCCCACCCAGGATACCGGCCAGCTCCAGGCGCGGATCGTCGCCACCAACGGCGTGTCGTACAACCATATGGCGACGCTGCAGGCGCAGGCGGCCCGCGCGATCCTCGCCGATCCGGACGTGGAGACGCTGTCCTCCTATGTCGGCGTCGACGGGTCGAACAACGCCTCGCTCAACGTCGGCACCATGCTCATCAACCTCAAGGCATCGCACGGCAACCAGGGCGCGATCATGCGGCGGCTGGAGGATGCGGTGGACCGGATCGCCGGCATCACCCTCTATGTCCAGCCGACCCAGGACCTGACGATCGACGCCGAGAGCGGCCCGACCCAGTATCGCTTCTCGGTCGAGGGATCGAACACCGCCGACGTGAACGGCGAGGCGCAGCGGATCGCCGCGGCGCTGCGCCACGTGACCAAGGTCGCCAATGTCTCGACCGATGCCGGTGCGACCGGTGCCGCCGCCTATGTCGACATCGATCGCGACAGCGCGGCGCGGCTCAACATCACCGCCTCCAGCGTCGACGACACGCTCTATTCGGCGTTCGGCCAGCGCATCGTCTCGACCATCTTCACCGAGACCACCCAGTATCGCGTGATCCTGGAGGCGGTGCCGGGGCTCGCCACCGATCCGCAATCGCTGGGGCTGCTGCATCTGCCGTCGCAGGGCGGATCTACTACGCTGGGCGCCGTGGCGACGATCCGCGAAGGGCGCTCGCCGCTCGCCGTCACCCATGTCGGCCAGTTTCCGGCCGCGACGGTCAACTTCGATACCGCCTCGGGTGTGTCGCTCGGCACCGCGACCAATGCGATCCGCGACACCATCGCGCAGCTGAAGCTCAAGCCCGGGGTGTCGGTGACCTTCCTCGGCGCGGCGGGGGCATTCTCCGCCTCGCTCGGCAACCAGCTGGTGCTGATCCTGGCGGCGATCGTCTGCGTCTATATCGTGCTGGGCGTGCTCTATGAGAGCTTCATCCATCCGGTGACGATCCTGTCGACGCTGCCCTCGGCGGCGGTGGGCGCGCTGTTCGCGCTCTGGGTGACGGGGCACAATCTCGACGTGATCGGCATCATCGGCATCGTGCTGCTGATCGGCATCGTGAAGAAGAACGCGATCATGATGATCGACTTCGCGATCGCCGCCGAACGCGACGAGGGACTCGCCCCCGCTGCGGCGATCCGCCAGGCGGCGATCCTGCGGTTCCGCCCGATCCTGATGACCACGCTGGCCGCGCTGTTCGCGGCGGTGCCGCTGATGCTGGGGCTGGGCGAGGGCGCCGAGCTGCGCCGGCCGCTCGGCATCGCGATCTTCGGCGGGCTGCTGGTCAGCCAGCTGCTGACGATGTTCACCACGCCGATCGTCTATCTCTATTTCGATCGCGCGCAGCAGAAGCTGGCCCGGCACGGCTGGGGCACGCGCACCAGCCCGAACGTGACGCCGGAGGCGGGCGCTTGAACCTCTCCGCGCCCTTCATCCGGCGCCCGATCGGCACCGTCCTGCTGACGATCGGGCTGGCGCTGGCGGGCATCGCCGCCTTCTTCTCGCTGGCGGTGGCGCCGCTACCCGCGATCGACCTGCCGACAATCAGCGTCTCGGCGAACCTCTCCGGCGCCAGCCCCGAGGTGATGGCGCAAAGCATCGCGACACCGCTCGAACGCCGCCTGTCGACGATCGCCGGCGTGACCGAAATGACCTCGTCGAGCTCGCTCGGCACGACGCGGATCACCTTGCAGTTCGACCTTTCGGTCAACATCGATTCCGCCGCGCGCGAGGTGCAGGCCGCGATCAACGCAGCCCGCGCCGACCTGCCGGCGACGCTCAAGCAGAACCCCACCTATCGCAAGGTCAACCCCGCCAACCAGCCGGTGATCACGCTGGCGCTCTGGTCCGACACCAAGACGGCGGGGCAGATCTATGATGCGGTCTCGAACACCGTGCAGCAGCGCATGCTGCAGATCCAGGGCGTCGGCGATGTCGAGCTGGGCGGCGGATCGCTGCCGGCGGTGCGGGTGGACGTAAATCCATACCGCCTGAACAGCTACGGCATCTCGATGGAGGATGTCCGCGCCGCGATCGAGGCGGCGGACGCCAATCGTCCCAAGGGCCTGCTCCAGAGCAGCGTGACCGGTCGTGCCTGGCAGATCTACACCAACGCCGCCGGCCGGGTGGCGGCGGACTATCGACCGCTCGTCATCGCCTGGCGCAACAACGCGCCGGTGCGGCTGGGCGACATCGCCACGGTCAGCGACAGCGTGGCGGATTTGCGCACGCTCGGCCTGTACAACGGCAAGCGCGCGATCGTCGTCAACATCACCCAGCAGCCCGACGCCAACCTGATCAAGATGGTCGACGCGATCCGCGCCGAGCTGCCGACGCTGCGCGCCCAGATCCCCGCCGACATCCATCTCGACGTCGCGATGGACCGCACCAGCTCGATCCGCGCCTCGATCCGCGAGATCGAGATCACCGTGCTGGTCGCGCTGGTGCTGGTCGTCCTCGTCGTCTTCGCCTTTCTGCGCGACGTGCGATCGACCTTCATCCCGGCGGTGGCGACGATCGTGTCGCTGCTCGGCACCTTCGGGGTGATGTACCTGATCGGGTTCAGCCTCAACAACATCTCGCTGATGGCGATCACCGTCGCTACCGGCTTCGTCGTCGACGATGCGATCGTCGTGCTGGAAAACACCACCCGCCATCTCGAACAGGGCATGGGCCGGTTCGAGGCGGCGCTGCTCGGCGCGCGCGAGGTGGGCTTCACCGTGCTGTCGATGTCGATCGGGCTGATCGCGGTATTCATCCCGCTGCTGTTCATGGGCGGGCTGGTCGGGCGATTGTTCCGCGAATTCGCGGTGACGCTGTCGGTCGCGGTGCTGATCAGCCTGGTGCTGTCGCTCACCACCACCCCGATGCTGTGCGCCTGGTTCCTGCGCGTGCCCAGGCACGATGTACCGCCGAAGCGCCCCGGCCGCTTCGCCCGCGTGCTGGAGGGCGGCTATGTCCGGCTCGAGCGCGGCTATGCGCGGGTGCTGGACTGGGCACTGGCGATGAAGCCGCTGGTGGTGCTGCTGCTGATCGCGGTGATGGGGCTGACCGTCTATCTCTACATGGTCGTGCCCAAGGGCTTCTTCCCGCAGCAGGAATCGCCGCTGATCTTCGCCGGCGTCCGCGCTGATCAGAGCGCGTCGTTCCTCTCGATGCAGGACAAGCTCGGCCAAGTCGTCAATGTCATCAAGAAGGACCACGCGGTGCAGAGCGTGGTCGGCTTCACCGGCGGCAGCCGCGGCGGCGGCGCATTCATGTTGGTGGCGCTCAAGCCGATCGCGCAGCGACCCGGCCAGCCGAGTACGGTGGTGATCCAGCGGCTGCAGCGCGCGCTCCAGCCGGTGGCGGGCATCCGCCTGTTTCTCTCGCCAGTCCAGGATCTGCGCGCCGGCGGCCGATCAGGCAACGCCACCTATCAGTACACGCTGATGGCGGACAGCACCGCCACGCTGAAGCTGTGGGCGCAGAAGCTCAACGACGCGATGGCGAAGAGCCCGGTCTTCACCAATGTCGACAGCGACCTGGCCGAGAACGGCGTGGAAAGCTTCGTCACGATCGATCGCGATGCGGCGGCGCGGGTCGGCATCTCGCCGCGCGATGTCGACAACGCGCTGTACGATGCGTTTGGCCAGCGTAACGTCGCCACGATCTACGAGGACGTGAACCAGTACAGCGTGATCCTCGGCTGGGATCGGGCGGCGACGACCGGCCCGCACATGCTGCCGGACATCCGCATTCCCGCCCAATCGGTGGCGACCGACAATCTCTCCACGGTCAGCGCGTCGGGCAGCACCGTCAACGCCGCCGCCAGCTTCACGACCACGACGGGCGGCACCACCGCCGCGGCCGGCAGCACGGGCGCCGGCAGCACGAGCCGGACCAGCACCAGCGCCGCGGTGCCTTCCAATCCGGCGCTGCGCAATCCATCGACCGGGTCGGCGCTCAGCGATACCGCGCACGCGATGGTGCCGCTGCCCGCCATCGCAACCGTGCGCCAGGCGCCGACCGCCGCCAGCGTCAACCACCAGGGCACCGAGGTCGCGGCGACCATCTCGTTCGATCTCAAACCCGGCAAGGCGCTATCCGATGCGCGCGCCGCGATCGAGGCGGCGGAGGCGCAGATCGCCATGCCCAGCACGGTGCACGGCGCTTTTGCGGGTACCGCGCTCACCTACCAGCAACAGCAGGGATCGCAGCCGCTGCTGATCCTCGCAGCGCTGGTCGCGATCTACATCGTGCTCGGCATTCTCTATGAGAGCCTGATCCACCCGCTGACGGTGCTGTCGACGCTGCCGGCGGCGGGTACCGGCGCGGTGCTGGCGCTGATCGTCTGCGGGATGGAATTCGACATCATCGCGCTGATCGGGTTGTTCCTGCTGCTCGGCATCGTCAAGAAGAACGCGATCCTGATCATCGACTTCGCGCTCGCCGCCCAGCGCGAACGCGGGCTGTCGGCCGAGGCGGCGGCACGCGAGGCGAGCCTGTTGCGCTTCCGCCCGATCCTGATGACCACCATCGCCGCGGCGCTCGGCGCGCTGCCGCTGGCGATCGGCTTCGGCGAGGGCGCCGAACTGCGCCGCCCGCTCGGTGTCGCGATCGTCGGCGGTCTCGTTGCCAGCCAGATCCTGACGCTGATCACCACCCCCGTCATCTACGTCCTGCTCGATCGCCTGTCGCGGCGTCGCCGGCGATCCTCCCCCCAGCCCGTTCGCGAGTTCCCCGCATGACCACCCCCCGCTTCCGCCCGATCGCTTCGCTGCTGGCGCTGAGCGCGCTGGCCGGCTGCTCGCTCGCGCCGCCCTACAGCCGCCCCGAGGCGGCGACGTCGACCCCGGCCGCCTGGAAGACGGTGGACGGCTGGCGTCCCGCCAACCCGAACGACGGTGCGCTCCGCCCCGATTGGTGGACCGCCTTTGGCGATACGACGCTCGACGACCTGATCGCCCGCGCCAACGCCCATAACCAGACGCTCGCCCAGGCGGCGGCCGCCTGGCGCCAGGCGACCGCCGCCACCCGCGAGGCGCACGCCAGCCTGTTCCCGACGGTGAGCGCCACCGGATCGGTGACCCATGCGCAGAGCGGCACATCGGTCCGCAACACCACCGACAGCGGCACCGGCGCGACGGTGGTCAACGGTCAGAGCTCGGACAGCTACCGGGTGAACGTGCAGGCGAGCTGGACGCCGGACCTGTTCGGCAGCGTCACCAACACCGTGCGCAACGCCCGCTACACCGAAGAGGCGCGGCTGGCCGACGTCGCCAATGCCCGGCTGGCGATCCAGGGCGAGCTGGTCACCAATTATCTCAGCCTGCGCGCCACCGACGCCACCATCGCCAGCCTCACCGCCACGGTGGCGGCATATAAACGCTCGCTGGCGATCGCGTCCGACCAATATCAGGCGGGCATCGTCGCCCGGACGGACGTGTTCCAAGCGGAATCGCAGCTCGCCTCGGCGCAGTCCGATCTCGAAGGCCAGGCGCGTACGCGGGCACAATATGAAGATGCGATCGCGGTGCTGATCGGCGAGAATCCGGCCGGATTCCGCATCGCCGCGATCGGCACCGCATGGACGCCGGTGGTGCCGGACGCGCCGGTCGCGCTGCCCTCCGCGCTGGTCGAGCGGCGGCCGGATATCGCTGCCGCCGAGCGTGCCGTCGCCGCCGCCAACGCCACGATCGGCATCAACCGCGCCGCCTTCTTCCCGACGGTGAGCCTCACCGGCAGCGGCGGCTTCTCCAGCGATACGCTCTCCGGGCTGTTCAGCGCGGGGGCGTCCTTATGGTCGCTCGGCGCCTCGGTGGCGCAGACGCTGCTCGATTTCGGGGCGCGCGGCGCGCGGGTGCAACAGGCGCGCGCCGCCTATGACGCGGCCGTCGCAACCTATCGACAGCTCACGCTCACCGCCTTCCAGGACGTGCAGGACAATCTGATCGCGCAGGAAGTGCTCGCCCGGCAGGAGGCGTATCTGCGTACCGCCTCGGTCGCGGCGGACCGGTCCGAGGCGACGCTGCGCAACCAATATGGCGCCGGCATCGTCGTCTACACCAACGTCGTCACCGCGCAGGCGACCGCGCTCAACGCACGCCGGGCGCTGATCCAGGCGCAACTGGACCGCCAGACGGCCTATGTCGCGCTGGTGCAGGCGCTGGGCGGTGGCTGGAGCGCGGCGGACCTGTCCAACGGCGTGGAGCGGCGCAACGCGGCCGGCGTCAACCGCTGACGGCGCTTCCAGCCTGGATGAGTCGGCACATCCTAGGTCCGGGCGCCGCGGTCAGGCCGCGAGGGCATATCGCCGGCAATGCTCGAGATACCCGACCTCGTGCCGACCGGCGAGCGAGACCACGCTTTCCCACAGCCAGGACGGCGCCTCCAGATCCGTGCGAAGATCGCGTTCCAGTGTCTGCACCCAGGTTTCGCGCACCTCGGTCCCCATCTGCCGGGCGTGCGCCTTGCCGACGACAAAGGCGAGGTAGCGCGCCGATTTCACCGCCTCGGATCGGCTGAACTGGTCGAGTTCCAGCTTCAAGTCCTGGGGCGCGAGTTCTCGCACGAACAGCGAATGGCCGAGCATGCGGATCGCCGCCATGCGCCGGCCGAGATGCGGAGAGAGCGCGCGTGCGGCGGCCACGACGCGCTCGGCATCGTCCTTCGGCATGGCGGCGGCGTCGGCAGGCGGTGCGATCGGGTGTACCGCCTCCTTCAGGTCGATCAGCGCATAGCTGGGGCCGTCACAGGAATCGGGCAGGGCGACGATGGCTGCGTAGCGCAGCAGTCCCAGCGAGCTGCAGCCCTTCATCCAATAGGCTGCGTCGATAAGACGCGCGCGGCAATCCGAAGCCTCGCCCTCCAGGCCAAGCACCGTTTCGAGCACGCCCGGCGTCTCCAGGGCGGCGGCGATGGCGTCGCGCTCCTTGCGCGAGATCGCCCAGAAACGCTTGCCCAGGGGGATCTGCGGCTCGACCGAGCCCAGCCGCTCCCGGGCCAGATGCCGCCAGCGCCGGCCCAGCGCGCGGCGCTTCACGCTCTGGACGACGTCGGGCGGCACGCCGGGATCGCCGCTGGTCGGATCCTGCATGGCGGCGATATAGCCCTCCACCATCTCCTCCAGCATCCGTGCGGTGACCACCCCGGGAAGATCGGCGCCGCGCGCGGCGGTGGCGAGCGAGAGGCCCAGCCGGATGAGGTCGTGCGCGGGATTTCCGATCACCGCCTGGTCCATGTCGCGGATCTGCACTTCGATATGGTCTTGGCCGTTCGAGAGTGGCCCCAGATTGCCGACGTGACAGTCGCCGCAGATCCAGATGGCAGGTCCGGCGGGCACGCGCTCGGCCACGCCGGAACCTTCCAGCCAACGATAGAATTTGCCGGTGTTCCCGCGCACATAGGCATGGGCGGAGCGCGCCATCTTCAGCGTGCGGTTGGCCTCAAGGATGCTGGTGCGCTCGGCAGGGGACAGGGGCGTCGGCGATGTCTTTTTGGGCATGGCGCGCTCAACGCGCGAGATCGCCAATCGTAACGAAGTGTTGCGGACGAGGGCCCTGGCACCTGTACCAAAGGGCAGGGCACACGCGCGCGCGCCATGCTTTTAGGCTCGATGCCCCTATCGATCGCCTTCGTTGGTGCCGGCCCCACCACGATCTACACTCTCCATGCGCTGCTCGACTCGCTGCGCGGCCCGGCGGAGATCACGATCTATGAGGAGCAGCCGCGCGCAGGCCTCGGCACGCCCTACCGCCCCGGGTGGAACGATCCGACCATGCTGTCGAACATCGCCAGCGTGGAGATACCGCCGATCCAGGAATCGCTGGTTGCCTGGCTGGAACGCCAGCCGCGGGCTCGCCTGCTGGGGCTGGGCGTCGATCCCGATGCAATCGACGATCATGATTTCTATCCACGCCTGGCTCTGGGCGCCTATTTCCGCGACCAGTTCGAGGGGCTGATCACCTCGGCGCGCGATCGAGGCATGACCGTGGACGTGGCGACCGGTGTACGCATCGCCGATATCGGCGTGTACGACGATCGCCTGCAGCTCTCGGTCGCGCCGCGCCGGGGCGCGACCTACCAGCGGGCGCACGACCATGTCGTTCTGGCGACCGGGCACCAATGGCCGGAGGAGCCGGAGGCGAAGCCGGGCTATTTCCTCAGCCCCTGGCCGGCGACGGCGTTGCACCGCATTCCGCCGACCTCGATCGGCATACGCGGCAGCTCACTGACCGCAATCGACGCTGCCGTCGCCGTGGCGACGACCCATGGCACATTCCTCGAAGCCGAGGGCGATGCGCTCTGCTACCGCACGGAGCCGGGCGCGGACGATTTCTCGATCACGATGCTGTCGCGCAAGGGGCTGTTGCCCGAAGCGGACTTCTACCATCCGCTCCCTTACGAGCCGCTCGCGATCTGTACGCCGGAGGCGATCTCGGCGTTGATCGACGCCGGCGCCGCAGATCTGCTCGATGCCGCCTTTGACCTGTTTCGTGCCGAGCTTGGCGCCGCGGATCCCGGCTATGCCGAAAGCATCGATCTCGCGGGGCTGACGCTGGAGACCTTCGCCGACCGCTATTTCGCCGACCGGCTCGCTGCCGATCCGTTCGACTGGGCGGCGGCGAACCTGGCGGACGCGCGGAGCAACTTCGCGCGCCGCCATACCGTGCCGTGGCGCTATGCGATCCTGCGGATGCACGAGGTGCTGGCGTTGATCGCACCGCACCTCGACGAGGACGCGCTGGAACGTTTCAACCACTATCTGAAGCCAGTCTTCGTCGACGAGTATGCCACCGTCCCGCACCTCTCGATCGAACGCATGCTGGCGCTCCACCGCGCGGGGCGGCTCGCAGTGGTGGCGCTGGGCACCGGCAGCCGGATCGACACCCGGACCGCGCCGGGGGCGGTCGTCACGTTCGATGGCCAGCGGCGCCATTTCCCGGCTTTCATCGATGCGACCGGGCAGCGTGCCCTGGGTGCCGAGGATTTCCCCTTCCCGACGCTGTTGGCGCAGGGGGTGGTCGAGGATGCGGCGGAGGCCGATGGCGCCGGTATCAAGGGCATCGTCGTCGACGAGCAATTCCACCCGGTCAGCGTACACCCCGCCAGGGATCGTCTTTTCTGTCTCAGCATTCCGTTCATTCTGCAGCGGCATCCGTTTATCCAGGGCATCACCAGTTCGCACGCGATGGGGCTGATCGTCGGCGCAGAACTGGCTGCCGCCGCGGATGCGGGCTGTCTCGACGCGGCGGCGTGACGGGGCCAAGGGAGTTGCCGCTGTGAAACTGTTCGCGATCTACATCGGCGGGGAGCATCCCGCGGCGCATATCGAGGTGCACGACATGCGCTTCCTCGTGGCCAAGAAGATCCAGGATACCTATGCGCAATTGCGTGCCGAATGGTGGGGCACCCCCGGCACGCTGCACATCGATTGCTGGGCGGAAATCGATCGGGCGGACGGCTACGCGGTCACGCTGCGTCCCGAACCATCGCCCGCGCGAGAGAAGCTGTGGTTCGTCAATCTGGGGGGCTATGACGGCAGGGATTTTGCCGAGCAGCACCGCAACATGTTCGTCGTTGCCGGATCGGCTCGGGACGCCAAATCCCGAGCCCTCGCCACCGTGCAGGATTGGACAGGGGCACACCGCGACGATCAGTATGAAGCAGACGCGATCTTCTGCCTCGACCAGAAGGTCGGCGACAGGCTGCACATCCATTTGACCCCGGTGGCCGAGCCCATGGCGCCGCGCTTCACCTGCAGGTACACGCCCCTCAAATAATATCGTCAGCCGAAAAACACTTGCGCGATCAGGATGCCGTTCAGCCCGATCACCGCGGTGGTGATCAGCAGCGCGACGACGCGCACCCAGCCGGTATTGGCAAAACGCCCCATCAGCGCGGGATCGCCGGTGAAACGCACCAGCGGCACGACGGCGAAGGGAAGCTGCAGGCTCAGCACCACCTGGCTCAGCACCAGCAGCTTGGCGACCCCGCCATCGCCGTAGAGGCTGGCGACGGCCGCCGCGGGCACAATCGCCAGCCCGCGGGTGACCAGTCGCCGCAGCCATTGCGGGAGCCGCAGATCGAGAAAGCCCTCCATCACGATCTGCCCCGCGAGCGTCCCGGTGACCGTGGAGTTCTGCCCGGAAGCGAGCAGCGCGATGGCGAACAGCGTGCTTGCCATCCCCACGCCCAGGGCGGGTGCCAGTAGCGCATAGGCGTCGCCGATCTCGGCAACCTTGGTCTGGCCGGTGCGGTGAAACGCCGCCGCGGCGAGGATCAGGATCGCGGCATTGACGAACAGTGCAAGGCCGAGCGCCACGGTGCTGTCGATCGTGGCGAGCCGGATGGCCTCGCGCTTTCCCCGGTCGCTGCGCTCGAACGCGCGCGTCTGGACGATCGAGGAGTGGAGATAGAGGTTGTGCGGCATCACCGTGGCGCCGAGGATGCCGATCGCGATGTAGAGCATCGTCGGGTCGGTCACGATCGCCGTCGAGGGGATCAGACCCGCGCCGATCGCCGCCAGGCTCGGCTGCGCCCAAGCCAGCTCCACCGCGAAACAGACGGCGATGGTCAGCAGCAGGGCGACGATGAATGCTTCGAGCTGCCGGAATCCGCGTCGCTGCAGCATCAGGATCAGCAGCACGTCGAGCGCGGTGAGCACGATGCCGGCAACCAGCGGCAGTCCGAACAGCAGCTTCAGCGCGACGGCGGTGCCGATCACCTCCGCCAGATCGCAGGCGATGATCGCCAGTTCGCACAATAGCCACAGCGCCAGGCGCGGCACCACCGGGTAGCGTGCGCGGCATGCCTGGGCGAGGTCCATCCCCGTGACAATGCCCAGCTTCGCCGAAAGGCTTTGCAGCAGCATCGCCATCAGGTTGGACAGCAGGATGACCGAGAGCAGCGAATAGCCGAACGCCGATCCGCCGGCGAGGCCGGTGGCCCAGTTGCCCGGGTCCATATAGCCGACCGCGACGAGATAGCCGGGCCCGGCAAAGGCGCCGAGCTTGCGCCAGAAGCCAGCTGCTGCTCCAGGCACGGCGACGCTCCGGAACGCACCGGGCAGGCTCGCCGCGCGGATTGCGGGCGAGCCTGCAGCGGCGCCGACGTCTCCCTCGAACGGCGGCATTAGTTGGCGGCGCTGAGCTTGATCGTGCCGTTGACGCCGGTCGGGAAGAACCCGCCGCGATCGACGGCCGCCTTGTTGAGATAGGCGATGTTGAGCACCTGGCCCGTGGTCCGGCTGAACGCCACGCCGTTGGAGTCCGTCGGCACGATATTGGTGGCATTGCCGATCGGGCGGACGCCCTGGTCGAGGTCGCTCGTCCCGTCCAGGCTGTCGCGCGCGGTGGAGATCGCCTCGGTCGCATCGATCAGCGAGGGGGTCGTCAGCCCCTTGCGGTACAGCGTCGTGCGGATCAGGCCGGCATGATAGGCTTCGGCGGCAAGGATGCCGGCGGCGGCCTCGAGATAGGTCTTGTTGGTGATCAGCGGCGAGGCGCCCTTGTACGCGCTGACGCCGACATCCTCGAAGATGAAGGCGGCGAGGAGGAAGTTCTCGTCGCTCGCATAGGGATCGAACGCCTGGTTCGCGCCGACCAGGCCGGCGGCACGCGCCGCGCTGGAGAACGCGCCGCTGGCCGTCGCCGAGAGGTCAAGGTCAGGCTGCGCAACCGCGACGCTGCCGAGCGCACTGCGCAAGAACGCGACATGGGCCTGTTCGTCGCCGGCGATCTCGCGGGCATAGCGTGCGACGGCGGCGTCCTTGAACGTCACCTGGCGGGCCCCCGTCGCGGTACCGGCCTGGCCCGTGCCGCTCAACAGGTTGCTCGGCAGCGACACGCCATTGGCCGCGAACGAATAGAATTGCGCCTCGAGATATTCGAGATTGAGCGCGAAGTTGAGCACGTCCTGATCCGACAGCGTGCTGGACGGGCTGGGGGTCGGGGACGGCGTGGGGGTCGGGGTGACCATCGATCCCGGCCCGTCGTCATTGCTGCTGCATGCGGCGAGCAAGGTGGCACCGGCAGCGGCAAACCCGGCGTTTCTCATGAATGCCCGGCGTTCGGCGCGACGAGCGTCACACGCATCCAGGACCTGCAGAACGATATCATGGTTCATGGCTTGAGCCTTCCCTGTGACCGAGCGATCAGTTCGCTGCGCTGGTGACGATGGTGCCGTTGACCCCGTTGGGGAAAAATCCGCCGGCAGTGACGGCCGCCTTGTTCAGGTAGACGATGTTGAGGACCTGGCCGGTGGAGCGGCTGTAGGCGAGGCCATTGGCATCGAGCGGCGCGATGTTGCTGGATGTGCCGATCGCACGGATCCCCTGATCGTCGTCGCTGGCGCCGTCCAGGCTGTCGCGCGCGTTCGAAATCGCTTCGGTGGCATCGATCAGGCTGGGCGTCGCAATGCCCTTGGCGTCCAGCGTCGTGCGGACGAGCGCCGCATGATAGGCTTCGACGGCCAGGATGCCTGCCGCCGCTTCCAGGAACACCTTGTTGGTGATCAGCGGCGATGCGCCTTTGTAGGCGGTGACGCCGACATCCTCGAAGATGAATGCGCCCAGGAGGAAGTTCTCGTCGCTGGCATAGGGGTCGAAGGATTCGCCTGCGCCGATCAGCCCTGCGGCGCGGGCCGCGTTGGAAAAGGCGCTGGTGGGCGACACGCCGATGTCGATCTGTGGCTGGCCGACCGCGGTCGCGCCGATCGCGCTGCGCAGGAACGCGACATGGGCGCGCTCGTCGGCGGCGATTTCCTGGGCATAGGCGGCGACCGCCGGATCCTTGAAGGTCGCCTGGCGTGCGCCGACGGCGGCGCCGATCTTGCCGCTGCCGGTCAGCAGATCGGCGGACAGGCCTACGCCGTTCGCGGCATAGGAATAAAATTGCGCTTCGAGATATTCGAGGTTCAGCGCAAAGTTGAGCACGTCGCCATCGGTCAGGGCCGATTGCGCGGCGGCGCGCTGCACGCTGGTTGCCATCGCAAGCCCGCCGCCGGCGACCGCGGTAAGGGCGAAGGCCTTGAAGAATTCTCGACGGTCTCTCCGGCGCTGGGCCTGCAGCTCGAAGGCTTCGATCAGCTCGACTTCCTGGTTCACGGCATACGCCTCCCTGGTGGTAGCGTGCCTCGAACTGCGGGCGTTTTCAGACAGTTCCGGTTCGGTATCGGGTGGGTACGGTGTCGTACAAAATATCCCGGACACACCATTTTCGTGCATCCGTGGTGCCTCGCGTTGCGAAGCTTAGACGCAACGAGGAAGAGGGTCGCGCCAATGCAGAAACCGAACGCCTGCTATGCGCCAGACATTCGCGGCAACCTGTTGCTGCGGTCGCTTCCGCAGGATGATGCGTGGCTGCTGATCCCGCATCTCTCGCGTCTGCGTTTCGGCGCGGGGGAATCGGTGACCCGCACCGCCTGTGGATCGGTGCAGCTGATCTTTCCGGAGACGGCGGTGTTCTGCGTGCGCCAGGGGCCGCGCGCCGATCGCCAGCCGGCGCTCGGCCTGGTCGGCCACGAAGGCATGCTGGGCTGGTCGCTGCTGATGGGGGTGGAGGAAAGCTTCACCCTCGCAACGGTGGAGCTGCAGGGCGGCACCGCCCTTTCCATTTCCGCACCTCCCCTGCTGGAGGCGTGCGCGCAGAGCCCGACGCTCCGTGCTAACCTGCTGCGCTATGCGGACAATTTTCTGGAGCAGATGGCGACGACGCTCGGGTCCAACACGATCGACGCGCTGGAGCGCCGGGTCGCCCGCTGGATCCTCATGCTGCACGACCGCAGCGATGGCGATACGTTGCTGCTGACGCACGACGATGTCGCGCGGGCACTCCACACGCGCCGCGCAAGCGTGACCGAGTGCTTCCATGTTCTCGAGGGCGAGCAGATCCTCCGCTGCGAGCGCGCGCGCCTGACCATCCGCGACCGGGAGCGATTGGCGGTGGTCGCCGGATGCTCGTACGGCGCTGCGGAGGCGCGCTATGCTGCCGAAATCGCCCCTTGGCCGCGAGTGCCGCGACAGGTGGTCTCCGCCACCGGCGAGGGCTGCCGCGGGCCGGTGCAGGCGGCGTGTGTTCCGTCGCACTAGGCGGCTGTCAAATCACTCCTCACGACATCCTTCGCCGGCTTGCCGGATCTGGCGAAGTTTTGCGTCACGCGATTGATGTCGGGGCGGTCCGACGCATAGCTGCAACCGCGGATGTCCGCAGGGCGCTAGTCGCCGAGGTTTGCGCTGATGGAACGGCGTTGCCGAAAACTGGCGCACCCGACAGGATTCGAACCTGTGGCCTCTGCCTTCGGAGAGACAAAGACAGGTGTTTTGACGTCCATAGGCGTCCACCCGCATTCATATATTCCAGTATCTTAGTGGCATCGATGCGAGCTTGTTCGGCGCCGTCCAGAGGGGTATATTTGACGTATATTTGACAAGTTTGAGGTTCAACGTGCCGAAAAACTTGAGAGAAACGCCAATCACCACTCGAGCATCCCGGGCGAATTTGACGCTGGGTGTACACTGGCGTCTGCTCGATCCCGACACGCATCTTGGATACCGTAAAGCCAAGCGGGGCGGGCGATGGCTGGTACGCAGCTATGAAGGAGACGGCGCATATCGGCAGCAGACGATCGGGACCGCTGACGATGTAATCTCTGAGGGGACTCTCACCTTCGAGGCGGCTTGCAAGGCTGCACGTGAGGCTGTTGTAAGGGGCCGCCGAGCCGCAGCGGCGACGGCGGCTTGTCCTGCGGTCACCGTGCGGGACGCTGTACATAGCTATATTGCTCGGCAAAACGCCCGTGCACGCTCGCGGGCCGGTCGGGACGTTCGGTCGACAGCCGACGGTCGGCTCGCCAAGCACGTCCTTTGCAACGATATCCTCTGCGGAACGCCGCTTTACGCGATGACTGAAGAGGTGCTTCGAACGTGGCGCGAAGGGCTCACAATCGGCAAGGCGAGTTCCCGCAAACGTTTGGTCGCCGACCTGAAGGCTGCACTCAACATGGCAGTGTCGGAAGGGCGACGGGGGCTTCCTGCTGACCTTCCCCTGATCATCAAACATGGGCTGGCGACGCCCGACGCTGAAGCAGCCTTGCCAACCGAAGTCGTCGCTCGAGACAATCAAATTCTTAGCGGCCAGGAAGTTCGTTGGCTGATCGAGGCTGGCCGACAGATTGACAGCGAGAGGGAGTGGGATGGCGATCTTCTGCAGATGATCGTTATTTTGGCTGCCACGGGGGCTCGGTTTAGCCAAGTTCAGCGATTAGCGGTCCAAGACCTGCAAATCATAGCATCACGGGTAATGATGCCGTCGAGCGCCAAGGGTCGCAAGAAGGGTGTCCGTCACGTTCCCGTACCCGTGAGAAAGGATGTGATCGAAATCATGCGCCCGGCTCTTGCTGGGCGTGGCAAAACCGAAATGTTGCTTGGCCGCTGGCACCATCGTCAAAATGGACCAGGCAAATGGGTGCGTGTGGAACGACGTCCTTGGCGGGCTTCCCACGAACGGACCAAGGTTTTCAAGCTGGTTGCCGAGCGCGCGGGTTTATCGGGGTATGGGCCGTACAGCCTCCGCCACTCTTCCATCGTGCGGCAGTTGCGGATGTGTACACCAATTCGCCTGGTGGCCGCTTTGCACGCCGCGGGCGCGCGCGATATCGAGTTGGCCTTGCATGTGTAGGGGGCGGCAAGACGCATGGTCGCAAGGGGCCACCATGCGTGCGCGGGCTGCAACCGGAAGAAACAGGCTGCCGCTGGCGTAGATCTCTATCTGCTGCAGTCATATGTTAGCTGCGATCGCTGCTTCCCTCGAAGTACCTTTCTAGATCGGAAGTGGGGCAGCCGGGTCGACCAGACCTTCCGCGAGCATCTCGCGCCAGAACGCAGCCGGGACCACTGCCTCAAATGCTGTGAGGTCCTCCACAATGCGCTCCGGCCGGCTCGCGCCCGGGATGATCGCTGCGACTGCAGGATGGGCCAGCGAGAATTGCAGGCCCGCCGCCTTCATTGAGACGCCGTGCCGATCGGCAATCGCCTTGATCGCCGCGATTCTCGCCAGGATTTCGGGCGAGGCAGGCGCATATTCGAAGTTCGGTCCGCCCACGAGGGCGCCGGAACTATAAGGGCCGCCGACAATCACGCCCAGCCCGCGCTCCTGCACCTTGGGCATCAGCCGCTGCAATGCGCGGCTGTGGTCGAGCAGCGTATAGCGGCCGGCAAGCAGAAAGGCGTTGGGCTGCGGCTCGTCGAGGTCTAGCAGGATCTCGATCGGCTCGACCTTGTTGACCCCGAGCCCCCAGGCCTTGATCACGCCCTCGCTGCGGAGCCGATCCAGCGCGCGAAAGGCGCCGGTGCGGGCTTCCTCGAAGCGGGCGATCCACTGGTCTCCCCAGAAATCCTGGGCCAGGTCATGGACGAACACGATCTCGACATGGCTGGTCTGCAGCCGGGTGAGGCTGTCCTCGATCGACTTCAGCGTCGCGTCATAGCCATAGTCGTTGACCATCTTGTTCGGGCGTCCATGCGCGAACACATCGCCCTTCTCGCCATGGTCGCGCAGGCTGATATCCTCGATCTCGTCGAGCACGACCCGGCCGACCTTGGTGCTGAGCACATAGGCGTCGCGCGGCTTGCCCTTGAGCGCCTCGCCCATGCGCAGTTCGGCAAGGCCGGCGCCGTAGAAGGGGGCATTGTCGAAGTAGCGGATGCCCGCGTCCCAGGCGGCGGCGACGGTCTCCAGCGCCTCCGCCTCGGGAATCGCGCGGAACATGTTGCCGAGCGGGGCGGTGCCGAAGCCGAGCTTGCCCTTCAGGATGGTATCCAATGCCATGTCGTGGTCCTTCCAGTTGCGGGAGCGGCGGGCGCCCACCATCGGATGCCCGCCGCGTTGGTGGATCAGAGGTTACTCATGCCGCCGTCGATGATCAGTTCGCTGCCGACGGTATAACGGCTCTCGTCCGACGCGAGATGCACGACGGCATCGGCGATTTCCGCGGACTCGCCAAAACGGCCCGCCGGGATCGCCCCGATCAGATAGTCCTTCATGCCCGCGAGATCGCTCTCGGACAGGCCGAGCTTGCCGTAGATCGGCGTCGAGACCGGGCCTGGGCTGACCACGTTCACCCGGACGCCGCGGCCGATCAGTTCGCCCGACAGCGTCCGCGCCAGCGAGATCAGCGCGGCCTTGCTCGCGGCGTAGACGATCGAGTTCGGCTTGCCGAGGCGGGCGTTGATCGAGCCATTGAGCACGATCGACGCGGGGTTGGCGAACAGCGGCAGCAGCGCCTGCACCAGGAACAGCGGTCCCTTGACGTTGACCGCAAACGTGCGGTCGAACCCGGCTTCGTCCCATGCCTCGAGCGGGCGGAAATCGGCGACGCCGGCGTTGACGAACAGCGTGTCGAGGCGGCCCCAAGCCTCGCGGATCGTGTCGGCGATTGCAGCCTGGCCCACGACGTCGCCGGTATCGGCGCGGATGGTGAGCACGTCGCCCAGTTCCTGCCTGGCAGCAGCGAGCTTCTCCTCGCTGGAGCCGGTGATGGCGACGGTCGCGCCTTCTTCAAGGAAGCGGCGGGCTGTGGCGAGGCCGATGCCGCTGGTGCCGCCGGTGACGAGGGCGAACTTGTTGGCAAGACGGTTCATGATCGATTCCTTGGTTGCGAGCCGGCGGAGATCGTCGGCGACAAGGACACAGATAATCTCCAGGTAAACTTGATCGATGGGCTGAAACTGGTACATTCGTTCAGGAAAGCTGAAGGATTGTCGCGATGGATCGGTTGCGCGCCCTGGAGGTGTTCGTTGCGGTGGTGGCCCGCGGCGGCTTCGCGCGTGCCGCCGATGCACTGGACACCTCGCCCGCCAATGTGACGCGCTACGTCGCCGAGCTTGAGACGCATCTCGGCACGCGGCTGCTCCACCGCACGTCGCGGCGCGTGTCGCTGACCGAGGCGGGCGAGGCCTATTACGAGCGTGCGCGGACCATCCTCGACGAGATGGCCGAAGCCGAAGCGGCGGCGACGGCGAGCGCCAGCGGTGCGCGCGGGCGGCTGCGGATCAACGCGCCGCTGGTATTTGGCGCCCGCCATCTAGCCCCGCTCTGGCCGCGCTTCATGGCGCTGCATCCCGAGGTGGAGCTGGACATCGCGCTCACCGATCGCATCGTCGATCTGGTCGAGGAGGGCTATGACCTCGGCATCCGCATCTCGCGCGGCGGATCGCAGCATTATGTGTCGCGCAAGCTGGCGACGTCGCGCAACATCGTCTGCGCCTCGCCCGCCTATATTGCGCGGTACGGTGCGCCCGATGTGCCGGCCGATCTCGCCGGGCATCGCTGCGTCGTCTACGGCTACGCACCCGAGCCGGAGACCTGGACCTTTCTGGGCGCCGACGGCGGGGAAGCGCGGGTGCGCGTCGGCATTCGCCTGCGCACCAACAGCGGCGACACCGCGCGCGCGGTCGCGCTTTCCGGCGAGGCGATCACCTGGCAGCCGGATTTTCTGATCGGCGGCGATGTGCGTGCCGGTACGCTGGTGCCATTGTTGCCCGGCTGGCGGCTGCCCGACATCGACATCCTCGCGCTCTATCCCAGCCGGCGGCATCTTTCGGCCAAGGTACGCCTGATGGTCGATTTCCTGGCCGCCGCGTTTCACGGGGCGCTCCCTTGGGACGCGCCGACAGGCTGAGACGTTCTTCACACAATGCCAATCGCGATGCGTGCCTCGGAAGGTATGGACCTCTCTTGCATTGGAGATCGATAGTGCGAGCTTCGGCCCGCAGCGAATACCCGATCGGGTAGTTTTCAGTGCTCGCCTTGGCATTGAGCGGGGCGGCGCACGAGCGCAGCCTTGCACTCGAAATCACCCGATGTGGAGGCGCGTCGTTCCGATGTTGAGATCCCTTTTGCTCGCTGCTGCGTGCAGCATCGCCGCGCCAGCACTGGCGCAGGTTCCGGCCTATCCGAGCAGCTTCAAGACGCAGGAGGTCGCCACCAACGGCACGACGCTCCACGTCCGCATCGGCGGGCATGGGCCTGCCGTCCTGCTGCTCCACGGCTATGGTGAGAGCGGGGACATGTGGGCGCCGCTTGCTGCCGCGCTGGAGGCCGACCACACCGTGATTGTGCCGGACCTGCGCGGCATGGGCCTTTCCGCGCATCCTGCAGGCGGCTTCGACAAGATGAACCAGGGCCGCGACATGCAGGGCGTGCTGGCCACGCTGAAGGTCCAGACGTTCGACATCGTCGCGCACGATATCGGCAACATGGTCGGCTTCGCGCTCGCCACGCAGGTGCCGGATCGGGTCGGCCGCGTCGTACTGATCGACGCGCCGGTACCGGGCGTCGGCCCCTGGGATGAAATACTGAAGAACCCGCTGCTTTGGCACTTCCGCTTCGGCGGCCCGGATATGGAGCGGCTCGTCGCAGGGCGCGAGCGGATCTATCTCGACCGTTTCTGGAACGAGTTCTCGGCCAATCCCGCCAGGTTCGACGAGGCCTCGCGCCAGCATTATGCGGCGCTCTATGCACGGCCGGGCGGCATGCATTCGGGCTTCGCGCAATTCGCGGCGTTCGATCAGGACGCCGCCGACAATCGTGCATGGCTCGCCGCCGGGAACAAGCTGAAGATGCCGGTGTTGGCACTGGGCGGCGCCAAGTCGTTCGGCCTGACGATGGCAGTGGTGATGCGGGCCGCCGCCACCAATGTGACCGAGGGCGTGGTTCCCGATTCCGGTCACTGGATCGTGGAAGAAAATCCCGCCGGCACGGTCGCGCTGGTCAAGCCGTTCCTGGCGGCCGGTCGATGAGCCGGTTGTTCGTCGCCGTCGCGCTGCTCGCCGCTGGCAGTGTCCCTATGGCACACGCTCAGCAGACGCGGCTGACCCCGGCCGAGATTGCCGCGCTGCCCAAGGAGGGGGCAGGGCCAGGCACCTCAGGACTTGCGGGCATCCGCACCACGGTGCTGGCCGGCGACCCGACCAAGGAAGGGCCTTACACGATCGAGTGCGCGTGCCGGCACACACCAGCATCCAGGCGCATACCCACCGCGACGCGCGCACCGCGATCGTGGTCAGCGGCACCTGGTATTTCGGCTATGGCACCAAGGCCGATCCCGCCCTGGTCAAGCGCCTGCCGCCGGGCAGCTTCTACAGCGAACCCGCCGCCGATCCGCATTTCGCACTGACCCGCGATGAACCGGCGGTGGTCTACATCACCGGCTCAGGCCCGACCGATACCGAATATGTCGCCAAGCCCTGACGGGCCGTTCCCACTTCCTCGAGACGAAGGAAACGCCATGACATCGCCCGAGCACATTCGCGACCCGCAAGCGGACGATCTGCTCACGCTGAAGAACGCGGCGTTGCTGATCATCGATTTTCAGCCTGTCCAGGTCGCCTCGATCGTTTCGATGGAGCGCCGGGAACTGATTGCCAATGTCGTCGCGGTGGCGCGATCGGCGACCTTGTACGGCGTGCCCGTGGTTCTCTCCACCGTCAACGTCGCGACGGGCCGCAATGCCCCGACCATCCGCCAGCTGCAGGAGGTGCTACCCGGCGTCACGCCCATCGACCGCACCTCGATCAATGCGTGGGAGGACGAGGACTTCGTCGCCGCGGTGAAGGCGACCGGGCGACGCAAGCTGATCATGGTCGCGCTGTGGACCGAGGTGTGTCTCGCCTTTCCGGCGCTGGACGCGCTGCGCGAGGGGTTCGACGTCTATCCGGTGGTCGACGCGGTTGGCGGCACGTCGCTGGTCGCGCACGAGGCCGGCCTGGCCCGCATTCAGCAAGCGGGCGGCCGGCCGATCACCTGGATCCAGCTCGTGTGCGAATTCCAGCGCGACTGGAACCGCTGGGAGACGGTGGAGGGCTTCAGCGACATCGTCTTCGCATCGATCCACCCTTGATGGGAGGCCGGACGCGTGGGGCCGGGATCTGGGCCTCCGGCGTTCAGCTGTCGGACGTCACGGACACCGAACCCTTTCGTCGGCGCCGCACGAGAAATGTCTACAGCGACCTTTCCACCCAAGACCGGCGCTACATCTTCGAGAGATCGCAATCGAAGCAAGTCCATGCATTTGCGCTTGCGCCGCGCCCGCCGATGGCGCCAAGTTCCTAACCCTCGAACATCCGGACAGACGCGAGAGGGGGAATCGTGCGCCGAGTTCTCGTTCACCTCGCGCTCCTGCTCTCGATGACGTTGTGTCCGGCGGCCAGCTCCAACGCGCGGACCCCGTCGGCGCTACCGGGCAAGGCAATTCCGTCATCGATCGACATCCGTCAGTTGAAGCACAGTCGCTGGACCGTCGAAGACGGGGCGCCGCCTAACATCGTCGCAATCGCCCAATCGGCGGACGGCTTCCTATGGCTGGGTACTGGCTATGGGCTGTTTCGATTTGATGGGATAAAATTCGAGCGCATTCCTCCACCGGAAGGTAATCGAGCCAAGAGCGAGCAGATCAACGCGCTTCTGGTCGCTCGGTCAGGCGATCTATGGGTGGGCTATCGAAGCGGCGGAATCGCTGTCTATCGCGGTGGGAAGCTGCGTTCGGTCCCGACGCCGCAAGGTGACGATACGGTGAATGGCATCGTCCAGACGCCCGACGGGGCAATCTGGATCTCATCCTATCGCGACGGCCTGCTGCTGGCGCGCTTCGCGGACGGCAAATGGCAATCGATCGGCGCTAGCTGGAGGGCAACGGACCGCGTCATCAGCAGCATGGTGGTCGATCGCGCCGGCACCTTGTGGACCGCCGGTTGGGGAGGAATTCATGTGCTTCCCAAAGGCGCGCGTCGGTTTTCAACGGTGGTTCGAGACGATGTGCCGGACAATCGCGCAATGCGCATCGACGACCTTGGCCGAGTCTGGATGATCTCGGAAGATGGTTTGAGCATCATCGGGGAGGCAGGCCGCCCGATTGCGCCACGTCTTGCAATCCACGGAAAAGATGCCTTCGACACGCACCTCCTTCCGCGGTTGCTGATCGACGATGCCGGCAATGCTTGGGCTAGCGACCAAGTCCATGGACTTTTCTACATGACGCCGGGCGCAAATGGCATGCCGGGCGCTCGCCTCGCCGATCGCCGGACCTTCACCACGGTTGATGGACTGAGCTCAAATGCTGTGACGGCCTTGTTTCAGGGGCGCGAGGGGGAGGTTTGGGTTGGAACGGCGAATGGACTCGATCGCTTCCGCAAGGTGAGTGTACTTCGCGATCTGTCGACGATCGGGCGCCATATCGGTTCTCCTTTCGCAGATCGACGGGGGCGCATCTACGTCGTCGATGATGGACTGCGCCGCCTGCATCCGGATCCCGCTGTTCTGACCGGGCCGCTCAAGGATGTCGGGGCGATATGCGACGCGCCCGACGGGTCGCTTTGGCTCGTTGCCGATAGCGTGACCTATCATTTCAGCGGCGGGAAGCTGGCGAGCTTCAGGCGTTCCGACGATGCCAACTTTCCGATCTACGGATGTGTCGCCGGGCCCGACGACGCCGTTTGGGTGGCTGCCGGTTCGCGAGGCCTCTTCCGCGTCGTCGGCTCGGTTTGGACGAAGACGGCGGTTCCCGGCCTCCAGGATCAGAACGCGCGCATCAACGCCGTACGTTTCGATACGCAGGGGCGGATGCTGGTCGTGATGCGTCCCGGCGGCATAAAGCGGATCGACGGTGGGCGAGCCACGCCGATCTCGGACGGGTCGGGCATCGGCGAGGTGAGTGCGATCAGCCATTATGGCGGCTCGGTCGTTTTCGGCGGGCCCGGGGGCATCGGGTTGTTCGACGGAAAAGGCAGCCATACGCTTTCCGCTACGGCCTTTCCCTGGATGGCGAATGTCAAATCGATCGCGAGATCCGCTGATGATACGTGGCTGCTGACGTCCCGCGGTCTGATCCGGATCGCGAACAAAGCGCTTCTCGCCGCTCTGGATCGGCCGGGATCCGATTTGCCGCACAGCCTCTTCGATCTTCGTGACGGGCTGCCGGCGCTTGTGATCGTAGGTTCAAACAAGGATCTCGCGGCGGCCGATGACGGGAGCGTTTGGGTCGTCACGACGGACGGTCTGGCGATGGTCGACCCGCGACGGATCGTCCGAAACGAGAAGCCGCCGCCGGTGGTAATCACCGCCCTGCGTGCGAACAACGCTACGATCCCTGATCCGCGGCAGATCGATCTTGCTGCCGGCACCTCGCAAATCGAAATCGACTTTGCAGCACTTAGCTTGAGCATCCCCGAGCGCGTGCAGGTGCGCTATCGCCTTGAAGGCGTTGACAATGGCTGGGTGGATCCGGGTACGCGGCGGCAAGCGTTTTATACGGGTCTGGGGCCAGGGAAGTACCGCT
The DNA here is from genome assembly GCA_027489295.1 of Sphingomonadales bacterium. The sequence continues at coordinate 25,081 of JAIYAA010000106.1, forward strand.
TCCGCGTGATAGCGGCTAATAGCGACGGCGTCTGGAATAGGGACGGCGCGGTTGCCGATATCGACATAGCGCCCACGTTTACGCAGTCTCGATGGTTCGTGCTGCTGTGCGTTGCGGCGTTCGGGCTCGTGCTATGGGGCCTGTATACGTTTCGCGTTCGTCAACTGACGGCTCGCGTGCACAATCGCCTGGAAGCTCGCCAGGCCGAGCGCGAGCGCATTGCCCGCGATCTGCACGATACCTTGTTACAGGGGTTCCATGGTCTGGTGTTGCGTATTCAGGCGGCGACCGAACGGGTTCCCGCGGAATTCGTTGCGCGGCCAATGCTCGACAGAGCGCTCGATAAAGCGGATCTTGTGTTGGTCGAAGGGCGCGATCGGGTATGCGCGTTGCGGAACGACAGCATGGATGGGCTGGAAGCGTTCTTGGTCCGGGCAGCAGAACAATGCGCCGAGCGTGGAGATGCCTCGTTCCGACTGACAATCGAAGGTTCGCCCCGCCCGCTTAATCCGATCGTTCGTGATGAAGCAGGGTTGATCGGGCAGGAGGCCATCCGCAACGCGTATCAACATGCCGCAGCCTCTCGGATCGACGTGCTGATTGTCCTTCAACATCGTTACTTCCGTTTGAGTGTACGCGATGATGGCTGTGGGATCGCCGACCGGACCCTCGCGGATGGCAAGTCGGGCCACTTCGGTCTCGTCGGAATGCGCGAGCGTGCCGCTCGTATTGGTGGTAAACTCACGGTAGTGGGCATCGCCAGCGGAGGCACTGAGGTTGCGTTGGTTGTCGGAAGGCAGAACGCGTATCGCCCGGTGGATGGCAAGCGGCGATGGTGGCAACGTTGGCGAGTCTTCAGCGAGATAGAGCATGGCGACCGAAGCTGATCCAATTCGCATTCTGACAGTCGACGATCACCCCGTGTTTCGGGCTGGCGTAAGTGCGATCATCGACAACCAGCCAGATATGGTAGTGGTCGGCGAAGCCTCCACGGGGGAGGAAGCGATCGCGGCGCATTGCAACCTGAAGCCCAGCGTGATTTTGATGGATCTGCAGATGCCCGGGATGGGGGGTGTCGCGGCGATCGAAGCGATCAGAGAGCAGTCGACGTGCGCGCGGATCATCGTCTTGACCACATACAGCGGCGACGTGCAGGCTGCCCGCGCGATCAAGGCTGGTGCTACCGGCTATCTATTAAAAAGTTCGTTGCGAACAGAAATGGTCGACACGATTCGGCGCGTTCATGCTGGTCGGCGACATATCCCGCCGGAGATTGCGGAAGAGATCGCATTTCGGTCTAACGAAGAAGGTTTATCTATTCGTGAAATTGCTGTTTTGCACGAGGTTGCTGACGGCAAGGCGAATAAGGAGATTGCGCGGAATCTTGCCGTCTCGGTGGACACAGTTAAGGCGAGTTTGAAAAACATCTTCGAGAAGCTCGACGTTGGCGATCGAACGCATGCAGTAACGCAAGCTGCTCGTCGCGGAATCATCGAACTTTGAAGAAAACTTGATCAAATTTGGTCGTCACATGCGGGGTTGCGTCGTGCTACCGTAGATAGCGGTTAGACCGGGTGACGTGACCCCCGTTTTTTCCTCCAGTTGGAGCTAGAGTCCGGCCCCGGAAAGGGACGGACAGATGAAACGGAAGCAGTTTTCCGAAGAGCAGATCATCGGCATCCTGAAGGAAGC
>JAIYAA010000175.1 GCA_027489295.1 Sphingomonadales bacterium
CACCGTGAACGGCGTCGGCAAGGACGTCCGCTCGGCCGGTTCGGCGGTCTCGGACGCCTCGGGCCAGAACCACAAGAAATAACCGACCCGGCATCGCGGGCAGCCGTGCCCGCGATGCCACCCCTGGAGTTGCCGTCCGTGAACGATCCCGAACCCGACTATCTGCTCAAGCGCCTCGCCCAGTCCCGGCGGGCCGCAGCCCGTGCAGTGGAGAGCAGCGCCCGCACCGCCCATCTCGCCATGGCCGACCAATATGCCGCCCAGCTCCGCGCCGCCGGGCATCCGGTGCCGGCCGACTTGGCCGACGACGAAACACCAAGCTTCTCCTGAAATCGGATCGGCGTGCTGGCACCCCGATCGACGTTTCGGCCCAGTGCTGCGCGCCTTGGTCAATCAGTTCCGCTGGCAGGGGCCTTGAACGCGATCTGTCGCGAAGATGGCTCCGCTCGAGTACGCGCCAACTGAATGGCGGGTTCTGGGGGAGCCGATATCTGGAGCCTCCTCGACGAACGACGTGTGTTGGTCGAGGACGGAGTTGCGGCTTTTGGGCGCGCCTCTGCGCCGAACGGCCGTGACTGTGCGGGGAGCGGCTAACGACCGCGGTCAGCGGCGAACTGCCGTACACAAAGCCCCCGCGGTTGCCACGCCTGCCGCTGTTTGAGGGGGGCGAGTCGAGGCTGGCCTACTCCGGTTTGCGCATCGCCGGCATTTGGCTTCCATATTGTTGTCGACGCCCGCGAGATGCGTCCGTCCGATGCGCGCAGGCATATGCAGTACCAGCAGGATAGCGGCGGGGCCGGGGCGGTGCTGCCCACTCACCCGTCGCCCAAGAATCTCGTCTCCGGGTCCATCGGGGCGTAGGCCTCACGCAAGCCGACAGCAGCGCGGCGCTGAGGAGCACCAACAACTTCATGATTTTCTCCTGTCAGGTTGGCGTCGATCGCGCCGCAGAGCAGCCGCCGCGGGTCCGCTTGGCTGGCTTTATGCCGCTTCCTGCCGACGCGGCTGGCTCACCGCAGGCGGCGGAAATGGAAGTTCCTGACGAAGGGCGCTCCACGGGCGTCCGCAGCCGCCGCAGATTCCGTCATTTCCTTGCCGTCCGATGAGATTGCATAGACCCGCACCGAGCCGAGCATCTTGTTCTTCGCAAGGCTCATGACCAGCACATTGGGCGCGGGCTGGTTGATCGCGGCGCTGTCCGCCTCCGACTGGTCGCCTTCGCCCGCCGACGCCGATCCGTCGCGTGCATAACGCACCGCCATGTGCCGGACGCTGCCGTCCGGCGCAGTGATGTCGACGGTCGTCCGCCACTGACCATCGCCGGCATCCTCGAAGGTGTAGAGGACCCGGCGGGGCGGCGGACCGTAGTTGGCAGGCATCCGGCTGAGGTCGAGTTCCCAGGTGCCCAGGAAGGGGAAACGACTGGCGGCAGAGTCCTGCGGCCCCGCGACGGCCGGCACGCCCGCCATCAGGAACAAGACCATCGCCGAGCAGCGCACGGTGGAACGCAGGCCTGCGGTTCGCATGCATCTTCTCCTTCCCCCGAGGGTGCGGCGGGGGCTCCGCGGCGACGAACGCGTCGCTTCATGGCACCGCTTGCGGCCAAGCGGCCTCGCGCTCCGGGGCGGTGCACCCGAAGGTCGTCTCGAATTCTGTCGCCGTGCGAAGCGCTTACCGGGCCAGAGTGGGCGCCGGACAGGGCGGGAACTGCGCGTGCCAGCGCACCACGATGGCGATGATCATCAGCTCGATCGCGAGCACCCCTCCCTGGAGCAGCGCCTGCCGGCCATCGATGAACAACACGCTCAGGAACGTCACCAGCGTTGCCGATGCGGCAAGGCAGAGGCTTCCCCAGCGGATCGACGCCCCCCAGTCCCGCTCCAGCACGACCCAGGCGATCCGCACCTGCCCCACCCCGATCAGTATCTGCAGCAGCGCCAGCGACGGGATCGCCGCCTGGTACACGCTGCGCAACGCGCTTTCCTGCTGGCTACCGTCGATCAATGCACCCACCAGACCGTTCTGCCCGGGATAGAGATAGGGCAACCCGAACAGCGCGCAGCCGATCTGCAGCGCGGCCATCGGCAGCAGCACCCCGATCACCACGGCATAGCTGGTGAGGAGGAATTGTCCTTCCTCGGCCGCGAACAGCCCGCGCCCTGCCGCCAGGAGGCACCCGAATGCGAACTGCACCGGCGCGCCTTCGGCGATCGCCGTGTCCAGTTCCGCCTCCATCGCCCTGGCCCAGTCGCGCTTGCGCTCGCCCAGACAAGCGGCCGCCAGGCGGAGCAGCGCGCGTGCGAACAATGCCTTCATGCCAGCGCTCCCTTGAACGGTTGGCCCGGCGCGTTGCCGGCGAGGTCGCGCGCGAGGGCGGCGCCTGCCGAGGTAAGGCGGTAGGCATGGCGCGCGGGGCGCCCAGGCTGGGCGGGCTCGCGCCACTCGGCTTCAACAAGACCCTGCTCCGTCATCCGCATCAGCAGCGGATACAGCGTTCCCGACAATAGACCCGTGACCTTCATCAGGTCATACCCGTGCCGCCATTCGCCCCGCGTCTCCGAAAGCGCTGCGAGGAGGCGGCACATCTGTTTCGAAGGCTGTCGGTTACGAACCATGGCATCATACCAACATATGTAGATTTAAGAGTCAAGCACATGCCGCGTTGCTTGGGTCAACGATCCCTGCCCGGCGCTGACGGCGCTGCGGTCAAAGCCATCCGTGAGTTCGGAACGGGCCTCGTAGCGCTTCCGCCGAGCCTGTTGCAGCGTCACTTGAGGAAGCTCCCGAACGACAGCTTCCGCTCGATCCCGAAAACCTTGTAGCGAAGGCAGCTTCGTTCAGGAGCCGTCGTTCCAACGTCCGCCCGACCCGTATCGCAAACGACGTGAGGTCAAGCCACTAGAGTGGTTTCGATGCGAAAACGGTGTAAGGCATATCCAGTTTACGTACCGGACTCGTGCTTTGGGGTAGCGCATCGCGGAGGGAACTCATCCCGGACCCGACCATTTGCATTCTGCCCCCCACCGCAAGCGCTTCGCCGACCAAAATGAGGGTCGGCTGATCGTTGGAAAAGGCCGATACTGCGATATGGAGCAGATCGAGCCGAGTGTGCAGCAGCCGCTCGCTGGCAAGGCTTACATCGCATGCGACCAGCACCGGCGTGGCGCCCGAAAGTCCCGCAGCCGTGAGATTGCGGCTGATTTCTGCCGCGGCGCTGCGCCCCATGTAGAAGACTGTGGTGCAATGCGGGTCCGCCAGCGCTGCCCAGTCCAGATCGAGGGGCGCATCGCCGCGCTTGTGCGCGGTGGCGAACTGCACCCGCCGCGCCAGCCCCCGCAGCGAAAGCGACACCCCGGCCGAGGCCGCCGCCGCGCTGGCGGCGGTGATGCCGGGGCAGATCCGCACCCGGACGCCGGCTTGGACGAGGGCGGAACACTCCTCCATCGAACGGCCGAAAATGGATGGATCGCCGCCCTTCAACCGCACCACCCGCTCGCCGGCCCGGGCTGCGGCAACGAGAAGGTCGTTGATCGTCCCCTGCTCCTTGGAATGCCGGCCGGCACGCTTGCCCACCGGCACCCGGCGCACCGATGCAGGGATGAGCGCGAGAACGCCCTCCCCCACCAGCGCGTCGTAGAACACCGTCGTCGCGGTGCGCAGCAGCCGCTCGGCCTTGCGGGTCAGCAAATCGGGATCGCCCGGACCGGCGCCGACCAGCCAAACGCTGCCTGCGGGAAAGTCTTCAGCCATGCACGGCCTCCTTTGGCATGTCGGTGAGAATGCGGGCGAGCGCCGGGCGGCACGATCCGCAATTGGTGCCGGCCCGCAGCGCAGCACCGATCGCAGCGACGTCCTGCAGCCGCTGATCGCGGATTGCAGCAGTGATGGTGTGCACGCCGACGTCGAAACAGGCGCAGACGATCGGCCCCCGATCGCTCCGCCGCCCCGGTGCGCGGCCGGCGAGGACCTGCGGCCCTTGCGGTTGGTCGAGTTGCGAGATCAGCCAGTCGCGGCTCGGTAACTCGCCGCTGCGGGTGACGAACAGCGCCGCAGCAAGTCTGCCCTCCCGCAATACCGCCACGCGCAGGGTCCCGCGCGCAGGATCGCTCGCCTCGATCCGTTCGCCCGGCGGAAGCGCCCGGCCAACCGCGGCGGCGTCGCCGATTCCGGCCAGTTCATAGAGCGCGCCCCCCGGTACCGTCACGCGTGTCGCCCACAGACAATCCGGGGCCAGCACCTCGCCCCGCACGATCAGAAAGCCGCGCCAGTCGACCGCCACCGGCAGGATCCGCGCAGGCGAGAGCTTGAACCCCGGTTGGCCCGAATGCGGATCGGCGAGATCGCGGGCGAGCAGTCCCGTGCGGCCGGCACGCGACTGCTGGTCGGTCCAATGAATCGGCGTGAACAGCTCGCCCCGGCGCTGGCCTGGCTGATGGGCGACACGGAACAGGCTCTCGCCCTGCGGCGTCGCCACCCGTGCGAGCGCGCCATCGGCGAGCCCCAGGGCGGCGGCGTCTTCCGGGTGGATTTCGACCAGCGGCTCCTCCCGATGCCGGGCGAGCTTGGGCGACAGGCCTGTCCGCGTCATCGTGTGCCACTGGTCGCGGTACCGGCCCGTGTTGAGCGTCATTGGCCAGTCGCGCAGCGGCGGCTCGAGCGGGCGCTGCGCCACCGGGACGAGCCGGGCGCGGGCGCTCGGCGTGGGATAGTGCCCCTCGGCGAACGGCGCGGCATTCCACTGGAACGGCGCCATCGCATCATAGGCGTGATTGCCGATCGCGGCCTGCGCCTTCAGGTCGAGCATCCGTGCGCCATCGTTGCGATAGGCGGTCAGGCGGGCGTGCTCGCGCCAGATCTCGGCAGGACGATCATAGGCGAAGGCGGTGCGGAACCCCATCCGCCGGGCGACGTGGGTGACGATCCACCAGTCGGGCTTTGCCTCGCCGGGCAGCGGCAGGAAGGCGCGCTGGCGGCTGATCGTGCGTTCGGAGTTGGTGACGGTGCCGTCCTTCTCTCCCCAGGCGGCAGCCGGCAGGCGGACATGCGCGTGGACGCTGGTGTCGGTCTCGGCGATGACGTCGGACACGACAACGAAAGGACAGTTGGCCAGTGCCTCGCGCACGCGGCCGGCATCGGGCATCGACACGGCGGGGTTGGTCGCCATGACCCACAAGGCCTTGATCCGGCCTTCGCCCACAGCGCGGAACAGGTCGACCGCTTTCAGGCCGGGCTTGGTCGCCATGCGCGCGGCGGCCCAGAAGCGACCGACATCGGCGATGTCCTCCGCCCCGAAGCCACGATGCGCGGCCAACGTCGAGGCCAGCCCACCCACCTCGCGCCCGCCCATCGCATTGGGCTGGCCGGTAATCGAGAAGGGCGCCGAGCCGGGCGTGCCGATCCTGCCGGTCGCGAGGTGGAGATTGAGGATCGCGTTCACCTGATCGGTGCCGCGGATCGACTGGTTGATGCCCTGGCTGAACAGCGTGACGGTGCGCGGATTCGCGGCGAACAGCTGATAGAAGCGCTGGAGATCGGCAGGCGCCAGATCGCAGGCCTGGGCGGTGGACCAGAGATCGTGCCCCTCGCCCAGCGCTTCCCAGAACCCTTCGGGCACATCGAGGTTCGCGGAATCGGCCAAGCCCTCGGCGCGGCAATGGGCGAGCAGGCCGTTGAACAGCGCCACGTCGCTGCCAGGGCGCAGGGCCAGGTGAAGGTCCGCCTCGTCGGCCGTCTCGGTACGACGAGGATCGATCACGACCAGTTTCGTCCCACGCTCGGCCCGCGCAGCCATGATGCGCTGATAGACCACCGGATGGCACCAGGCGGTGTTCGAACCCACCAGCACGATCAGATCGGCGGCGTCGATATCGGCATAGCTGCCGGCCACCACATCCTCGCCGAACGCGCGCATATGCCCCGCCACCGCGCTCGACATGCAGAGCCGCGAGTTGGTGTCGATATTGGCCGAGCCGATAAAGCCCTTCATCA
>JAIYAA010000073.1 GCA_027489295.1 Sphingomonadales bacterium
ACCCGCCCCTTCGCCATTGCCGCCGAGGTGGAAGGCGGCGCCAAGCTTGGTCGCCAACTCGGCTACCCCACCGCGAACATGCGCCTCGGCACCTATCTGCGCCCGGCCTATGGCATCTACGCCGTGCGTGGCCGGCTGCCCGACGGCCGGGTGCTGGACGGCGTCGCCAATTGCGGCATCCGCCCCAGCTTCGATCCGCCGATCGAGCTGCTCGAAAGCTTCTTCTTCGACTTCAGCGGCGACCTGTACGGCCAGCGGCTGGAGATCGAGCTGATCGAATATCTGCGCCCCGAAGCGAAGTTCGACAGCCTAGACGCGCTGACCGCGCAGATGGACCAGGACGCCGCCCGCGCCCGCGCGCTGTTCACCCGGAGCTGACCCACACCCCTTACCGCATGATCGTGGCGCTTTGCGGCCGGCTTGGCCGGACGATTGCGTCAGCGCGCGCCGCATAAAAAAGGGGCGATCCGAAGACCGCCCCTTCCGCTGTTCTCGCTGAACGAAGGCCTCAGAACTTGAAGCTGGCGCCCGCGCTGAAGTTGCGGCCGACCAGACCTGCATAGTGCCAGCTGCTCAGATAGTTCGGGTTGCTGGTGTACGCACCGGCCGCGAGCGGCGCATGCGCGTTCAGCAGGTTCTGGACGTTGAGGAAGAAGCGGAACTTGTCGTTCACCTCCACACCCGCGTTCAGATCGACGTAGATGAACGGGCGGACATAGCACTGGTTCGCGCCGCTCTGGCCCGGCGACAGCGAATTCTTGCACGACAGGTCGATCACGCCGTTGACCGGGGTGATCTCGTCCGCCGCGACCTGCTTGATGCGGCCGACATAATAGGTCGTCGCAGTCAGCGAGTATTTGCCGACCTCCAGCGTGTTCTGCCAGTTGCCGCGGATTCGCGGGGTACCCCCGCCCGAAGACAGCTCGTACGGCCCAAGCGTACCGGCATACTTCTGCACGACGCCCGCCGGGGTGACGAGATCGAGGCGGAACACGTCGGTCACGTCCAGGCGGCTGATGAAGCGGACATCGTCGGTGACCGGCACGTTCGCCGAGACCTGGAAGTCGAGGCCCGAGCTCACCTGATAGTTCGCGTTCACGAACGGCACGTTGAGCACCAGCAGGCGCGGCAGCGCACCCGGGTTGGACGGATCAGGCGCGTCGATCACGTTGCACGAATAGCCGGCGCCCACCGCGGCCAGCGCGGTGCAGCCATCGGTCGAGTTGGTCTTGCTGTAATAGGCCGCAATCGCCTCGGCGCGCAGCGGACCGCTGACGATGAGGTTCGACTTCTTGATGTTGTAATAGTCGACCGAGAAGTTCAGCCACTTGGTCGGGCGGAAGATCGTGCCCAGCGTGACGCTGCGCGACACTTCCGGCGCGACATTCGGGTTGCCCTGTGCGCCGCTGCCGATGTTGTAGCTGGTGGTGTAGGCGCTGTTGCCCGGGTGGGCGGCGACGAAGCTTGCCGGCGGCGTGAACGACGAGAAGCCGGCATAGCTGGAACCCGGGTTGCTTTCCGCGAAAGTCGGCGCACGGAAGCCTTCCGAATAGGTCGCGCGGAACGCGATCTGGTCGACCGGCGTGAACTTCAGCGCCACCTTCGGCGAGAAGTGGTTGTAGCCTTCCGAATAATGGTCGTAGCGGCCCGAAACGTTGACGTTCAGCGTCGTGAGCAGCGGCGCATTGATTTCGAAGAAGGCGGCGCTGACGGTGTGGCGGCCGGTCGCCGACGAGGTGTTCAGGCCGTAGAAGGCGAGGCTCGAATTCTGGTTGCGATTGAGCAGCGTCTCGCGACGCAGCTGGCCACCGATCGCCAGGTTGAGATCGCCGCCGGGCAGCGGCAGCAGCGCCTTGGTGATCGAGGCGTCGAGCGCGGCCGTCGTCGAATAGGACTTGGTCGTCACGTTCGGCGAGATCTGGTTGCGCACCGCCGCGGTGTTCTGTTCCGGGTTCACGAAGTTGTACGAACCCGTGTTGACCGCGTTCAGCAGGCCCTGGATGTTGATGAAGCCGTGCTGAGTGACGCCGAAATCGTCGCGCGCATAGACGCCCTCGACGCGGAAGCCGAAGCCATCGCCAAAGGTGCCCGTTGCGCCCGCCGTGGTACGATAGACATTGACGTAGCGATCGCTGCCGCCGGGGATGTCGCCAAACAGATAGTAGATGCGCGCCGCACCCTGGCTCGGGGTGGCCGCATTCGCTGCCGCATAGGGGTTGTTCGGGTTGAGGCGACGATCGGCCGCCGTGGCGCAGTTGATGCCCGCCGAGCAGACATAGACCGGCAGCACGATGCCCGGATTGCTCGATGCGATCGCCGGCGAGCCACCGAACGGCTGCGTTGCACGGATCGCCGAGGGGGCGGACGTGATGCTGACTTCCGAACGCGAGAAGCTGCCGGTGGCATAGGCTTCGATCTGGTCGTTCAGGCGAACGCTCAGGCGGCCGGTGCCCGAATAGCGCTGCTGCTTCGGCTGGATGATGTTGTATTCATCGGCCAGATTGTGCTTGCAGCCAGTGCCCTGCGCGGCGCCGGTGGTCACCGTGAAGGTGCCATAGGGGCAGGCATTGGGGTTGAGCAGCTGGTACTGATTGGTCAGCGGGGTGCCGACCTGGCCCGCCAGCGGGTTGTTGAGGTCGCTCTGCGTGACGCGGGTGACGACCGCCTGCGGATTCGCGGTGGTGAGCGAATCGTCGTTGCGGTTGCGGTCGGTCAGGCCGCTCGGCGTCAGGTCGAGCGTGTTGAACGGATAGCCACGCGAGTTGTTGGTGATGTAGCCGTCATAAGTGTATTCACCATTGACGTAGAAGTTCCAGCCCTTCGCCTGATAGTCCCCGAAGCCGGCAGTCGCGGTGGCACGATAGTGCGAGCCGTCGCCCTTGCCGGTGGTGCCGCCCTGCACCGAGCCTTCGAGGCCGGTAAAGTGCTTCTTGGTGATCAGGTTGACCACGCCGCCGATCGCGTCCGCGCCGTACAGCGACGACGCGCCGTCCTTGAGCACGTCGACCTTCTCGATGATGCTGAACGGAATCGAGTTCAGGTCGACATACGCGTTGTGGCCGTCATCGTTCAGCGGGAAGTTGGCCGACCGCAAGCCGTCGATCAGCACGACGGTCGACGACACGCCGAGGCCGCGCAGCGACACCGCCGCACCGCCCGCCGAGAAGCCGTTGCGGAAGCCGGTGGAGATCGAGCCCGCGCTGTCCGCGGAAACCGAACGGATCGCGTCGTTCACCGTAGTGATGTTGGCACGCTGCAGCGTTTCCGTGGTCAGCGTGGTCAGCGGCGAACTCGAGGTCGCGTTCGCATCGCGGAACAGCGTGCCGGTAACGACGATCTCGCCGCCCGCGGCCTGGTCGGTCGCGCCCTGCTCCTGGGTGGTCTGGGCGGGCGGTGTCGTGGTTTGCGCCATCGCCGGCATCGCGAAGGCGCTGATCAGCGCTGCCGCCGAAATCCCGCAGCGGAGCGACAACGCCGTCGAACGTACAATCTTCACTAGAATTTCCCCTTTTTCGGGGGCTTACGAGTCTGCAAGACCCACCCCTCCTGCCTTTGATGGAGAGGGAAATCGCAAGTTTATAATAAAGAGTAAACCGATTGTTACGCCAGATGTCGCAAAGATTACGAAACGTGGCACTTTCGCAACACTGCGGTCCAAGCCGTTAGAAAGTAGCGATCAATCGATGGAACCATCCCCGCCCGAGTATTTCAAATGCCTCCGTCGACGGCCTCAAACCCACGCGCTTCCAGTTCCTCTGCAAGCACCGCGATGCACCGATCGACGACCACCGGATCGGTTGCCCGGACCACGAAGTTCGCGCCCACGCGTCCCTCGCGGAAGAAGGGATAGCTGCCGATCGAGACGCCGTCGTGCGCCCGTTCGGTGTCGCCCAGCAGGTCCGCGATCTCGCTTTCGGCGACCCAGCAGCCCAGCGTACGCGAAAGCACCGGCAGGCCGCCTTCCAGCGTGCCGGTCAGCGCTTCGAGCATGCCCGCGGCGATATGCGGCACGCCGGCCAGGATGAACACGTTGCCCCAGCGGATCCCCGGCGCGCCGGACATGCGGTTGACGATCAGTTCGGCCCCTTCCGGTACCCGCGCCATGCGCAGCCGGGCCTCGGTCAGCCCGCCCTTGCTCGCATAATAGGCCTCCAGCGCGGCGCGGGCTTCCGGATGCACCACCACCGGCACCTCCAGCGCCGCGGCGATCGCGTCGACGGTGATGTCGTCGTGCGTCGGACCGATGCCGCCAGTGGTGAACAGATAGTCGTTGCGGGCGCGCAGCGTGTTTACCGCCTCGACGATCGCCGCCTGCTGGTCGGGTACCACCCGCACCTCGGCCAGCCTTATGCCCTGGGCATTCAGCCAGGTGGCGAGTTGCGCGATGTTCTTGTCCTGGGTTCGGCCGGAAAGAATCTCGTCCCCGATCACCACAAGCGCCGCGGTCCAGATGCGGGCGGACATCAGGCGGTGGCCTTTGCGCGTTCGGCGAGCGCCCGCAGACGGGCCATGCGCTCGGGCGGCAGCAGTTCCGACGGGTTATAGCCTTGGTCGAACTGCGGGATGCCTTCGGGCAGCGTCACCCAGGGCAGGCGGTCGACCGTGTAGATCGCGGCATCGGGACGGACGCGGCCGGGATCGTCGAGCGTCGTGACGCGCACCCCCGCGCCGAGCCGGCCGATGCGGGGGTAGAAGCTCCACAGGGCCGTGCCGCAGGCGGCGCAGCGCACGATCTCGTGCTGGCCGCCCGACCCCGTCGTCACGACATGGTGCACCGTTTCGCCGGAAAGCAGCTCCAGATGCTCGCTTTCGACGAACAGGTTGATGACGCTGGTCGATCCGGTCTGGCGCTGGCACCGCGTGCAGTAGCAATTATTGACGAAGATCGGGTCCGCCCCCACGCGATACCGAACCGCGCCACAGGCACATGCGCCACCCATCGAGTCCGCGTGCGATTCCTGCATTCCCAATCCTTCCAATGCCCCTCGCCCTTTGCGCCCGAGGCTCCTATATCGCAAGCATGACCGAATATGTGAACGTGACGGCGGACATGCCGCAGGCGCGCAGCCATGCCATCAAGCTGCATGGCCCGGAAGGCTTCGAAGGCATGCGCAAGGCCGGCCGCCTCGCTGCCGAGATTCTCGACGCGCTGGTGCCGCACGTCGTCCCGGGCGTGACGACGCAGGAGCTGGACGACATCGTCCGCGCGATGACCGTTGCCGCCGGCGCGGTGCCCGCCACACTCGGCTATCGCGGATACACCCATAGCTGCTGCATCTCGATCAATCACGTCGTCTGCCACGGCATCCCGGCCGATCGTCCGCTCAAGGACGGCGACATCGTCAATATCGACGTCACCCCGCTGCTCGGCGGCTGGCACGGCGATACCAGCCGCATGTATCTGGTCGGTGACGTGCCGATCAAGGCGCGCCGGCTGGTCGACGTGACCTATGAGTGCCTGATGCTGGGCATCGAGCAGGCCAAGCCCGGCAACCATCTGGGCGACATCAGCCATGCCATCCAGCGTCATGCCGAGAAGCATCGCTACGGCGTGGTCCGCGATTTCTGCGGGCACGGCCTGGGCCAGGTGTTCCACGACGCGCCCGAGGTCGTGCATGTCGGCCGTCCCGGCACCGGGCCCGAGCTGCGGCCGGGCATGTTCTTCACGATCGAACCGATGATCAACATCGGCCGCCCGGACGTGAAGCTGCTCGACGACGGCTGGACGGCGGTGACGCGCGACCGTTCGCTCTCCGCGCAGTTCGAGCATTCGATCGGGATCACCGAAACGGGCTGCGAGATCTTCACGACCAGCCCCAAGGGCCTGCACCAGCCGCCCTATTGAGGGCCTGCGCGCCTGAACTTTCCAGACGTCTTCTGCCCTGCGGGAGGGGCTCCGCAACAATCTTGCGCCCTCCCGCAACTTCCGCTATCCGGCGCCCAGCATCAAGAGTCGGGCCGACGCCCGGCACCAACCTGCCCCGTGCAAGGTGGTGCCTCCATGCCAATGGAGGGATGTGGCCGAACCCGGCAACACGGTGTCCACGCCACATTTCCGGTCGTCTATCCGCCTCCTGCGCAACAGCAAGAAGGCCAGTAGAGCGTGACGACCGAAGCCCAGCAATTCGCCAGCGACAATTATGCCGGAATCTGCCCCGAAGCCTGGGCAGCGATGGAAGCCGCCAATCGCGGCCATGCGCCCGCCTATGGGGACGACCCCTGGACGCACACCGCAGCGGACGCCTTCCGCACGCTGTTCGAAACCGATTGCGAGGTGTTCTTCGCGTTCAACGGCACCGCGGCCAATTCGCTGGCGCTGGCGGCCCTCTGCCAGTCGTACCACAGCGTGATCTGCTCGGCAGCCGCGCATGTCGAGACCGATGAATGCGGCGCGCCCGAATTCTTCTCGAACGGATCCAAGCTGCTCGTCGCGCAGAGCGCCGACGGCAAGCTGACGCCCGAAGCGGTGCGCGCGGTGGCGACCAGCCGCTCCGACATTCACTTCCCCAAGCCGCGCGTCGTCACGATCACCCAGCCGACCGAGACCGGTCAGGTCTACACCATCGCGGAAGTACAGGCGCTCTCCGCCGTCTGCCGCGAACTGGGCCTGAAACTGCACATGGACGGCGCCCGCTTCGCCCATGCGGTGGCGACGCTCGGTTGCGGTCCCGCCGACATCACCTGGCGCGCCGGCGTCGACGTGCTCTGCTTCGGCGGCACCAAGAACGGCATGGCGGTGGGCGAGGCCGTGCTGTTCTTCGATCGCGCGCTGGCGCAGGATTTTGATTACCGCTGCAAGCAGGCCGGGCAGCTCGCCTCGAAGATGCGATTCCTCGCGGCGCCGTGGGTGGGGATGCTGGAGAATGGCGCTTGGCTGCGCAACGCACGCCACGCCAATGGCTGCGCGCAGCGGCTGGCGGACCAGATCGACGGACTGCCCGGCATCGAGCTGATGTTCCCGGTAGAGGCAAACGGCGTGTTCGTCCGCGCACCCGAGCCGGTGCTGGAGGGGCTGCGCGCGCGGGGCTGGCGCTTCTACACGTTCATCGGCGGCGGTGCGCGGTTCATGTTCGCCTGGGATGCTGATCCAGCGCGGGTGGATCAGCTGGCCGCGGATATCCGCGCGGCAAGCGGCAACACGGCGCTGGCGGCCTGAGACATTGCTCCCCCGGAGCACCGCTCCGGGGGAAAATGGGGTCAGCCGACGAACGCGCGCTCGATCACGAAGTCGCCGGGGGCGTTGTTCGAGCCTTCCTTGAATCCCTTGCCTTCGAGCAGCGTGGCGAAATCGCGGATCATGTCCATCGATCCGCACAGCATCACGCGGTCCGTCTCCGGGTGCAGCACCGGATCGCCGGGCACGCCTTCGAACAGCTTGCCATTCTCGATCAGCGTACCGATCCGGTCGCTGGTGTGGAACGGCTCGCGGGTCACGGTCGGCACATAGTGGAACTGGGCGGCGGCCTGCTCGCCGATCAACGGATCCTCGGCCAACTTGGCGGTCAGCTCGTCATGATAGGCAAGGTCGCTCACCCGGCGCACGCTGTGCACCGCGATCACCTGCTCGAACCGCTCGTAGATCTCGGGGTCGCGCGCAACGCTGAGGAACGGCGCGAGACCGGTGCCGGTCGACAGCATGAACAGCCGGCGGCCCGGCAACAGCGCGTCGGCGACCAGCGTCCCGGTCGACTTCTTGCCGAGATAGATGTCGTCGCCGGCCACGATCTTCTGCAGCTTCGAAGTCAGCGGACCGTCCTGCACCTTGATCGAGAGGAATTCGAGTTCCTCTGCCCAGGACGGGCTGGCGACCGAATAGGCGCGCATCAGCGGCTTGTCGTTCTCGCCCTGCAGGCCGATCATGACGAACTCGCCCGAGCGGAAGCGGAAGCTGGCGGGCCGCTCGATCGCGAAGCTGAACAGATGCTCGTTCCAGTGGCGCACCCAAAGCACCTTGGCGGTGGCGAAGGCGGGATGCTCGGGGAGCAGCGCAGGCGCGCGCGTGTCGACGGTCATGAAAAGCGGGTCCTCGTTCGTAACGCTCTGACCCTCCGCCGGCCGCGCGGGGCGCGAAGGGTCTGCAAACATGAAGGCGGCCCTCTGCCACCAGAAGACCGCGACGTCCAGAAAGTAGCGCTACGGCAGGCTAAACCCTGTCCTCGATGGGGACGCCGGCCTCCCAGTGGCGGAGCAGCGCCGCCGCGCCCTCCGCGTCGAGGATGCCGTGCGCGGTTTCGATCCAGCATCGCGCCCGCCGCTCGGCCGGCACGGCGCACAAGGCATGGACCATCAAGACCAGCGACCCGTGCGCCACGGACCGGACGCTTTCGCCGGTGGGCGCGGCCGCGTCCTCGACCCGATGCCGCAACTCGGCAGGCGCATCCATCGGCAGCGGCTGCATCGGTGCTTTCCCTTACTCGGCGCGGACAAGCGCGTCCGCTACCGCTCTCCCCAACCGGATTTCAGCATCAAGGTTGCGAAGATTTGATGGGCAGGTGTCGTAAACCTGTCATCAAACACTAATCGCTCGTTTACCCTCCTGCCCTACCGAGGGCGACGATGCTGACCACGCCCGCCCATCTCCGCTTCCTTCTGGAGTGGCTCTCCGACGCCGAGCGCAACCCGCCCTCGCTGACGCTGGAGACGTCGCTCGACGAGGCGGTGCAGCGCTTTCAAGGGGATGCCGCGCTGCGGCTTCTGCCGGTACTCGACGGCGTTCGCCGGCCGATCGGTGCGGTGTTCGAAAAGGATGTGCGGCGCCTGCTGCTCAACCCCTTTGGTCACGCGCTGCTGCGCAACCCGGCCTATGGGCGGCGACTGGAAGCGCTGGTCCGCCCCTGCCCCATGGCCGACTACGCGCAGGAGACGCGCGCGCTGGTCGACGCCTATGCGGCGGCAGACGGGCAGGAAGGCATGATCCTCACGCGCGGCGGCCAGTTGTTCGCCGTGATCAGCAACCGCCGCCTGATCCAGCTCGCCGCCGAGGAGCAGGTCCGCGCGGCCGAACGCCAGACCGCCCGCGCCCGCCGGATCGAGGCGGCGAGCGAGCGCATCGAAGCGGAAGTCGGCGCGCTGACGCGGGAGCTGCGTCGACTGGCCATGACGCTACGCGGCGGCGCCGCCGCCACCGCGGATCGCGCCGCCACCAACAGCGCGGCCGCCGCCGCCCTCGCCGCCGCCGTGACCCAGAGCCACGACAATCTGGCTGCGATCGCCGCCGAATCCGATGCGCTGGCCGCAACGCTGGACTCGATCCGGCGCGACACCGCCACCGCGCGCGGCAACGCGAGCGAGGCCGTGCTGCTGGTGGAGGACAGCCGCGCGCGGACCGCCGAACTCGACACCTTCGCGCAGACCGTCGGCACCGTCACCAGCGTGATCGGCGAGATTGCCGGCCAGGTGAACCTGCTCGCGCTCAACGCCTCGATCGAAGCCGCCCGCGCGGGTGAGGCGGGGCGCGGCTTCACCGTGGTCGCGCAGGAAGTGAAGGTCCTTGCCGGCCAGGTGGGCCGCGCAGCGAAGAGCGTCGGCGCGCAGGTGATCGGGGTGCGCGAACTGGTCGACCGGGTGACCGCCAATCATGCCCGGGTGGAACAGGCGATCCAGGGCATCGCCGGCCTCTCATCCAACATCGAGCGCGCGGTGGCGGCGCAGCACAACGCGACCCGCAGCATCGCCGTGAACGTCAACGAAAGCGTCGCCGGCACGCGCGGCGTTCGGCAGGACATCGAGCAGGTGGGCGACACCGCCGAGGCAGCATCGCACAACGCTGCCGCGATCGCCGATCTGGCTGCCGGCCTGCTCGATGGCGCGGAAGCCTTGTCGGATGGGGTCGACCGCTTCCTCGCCGACATCCGCGCCGCTTGATCTGCCGCAGGATTGGGCAGCCACTGCCCAAGATTGAGGCAATTCCGCGCGACGAAATCCGTTCGGCGCGTGCACCCACGCTGGCCCTTCCCGTTCTGGCATGCAGGTTGCTAAACACCGTGCATTGACACCGATCGCGGCTCGACACCCGCTGCCTGGGGGAACAAGTGAAAAAGATCGAAGCCATCATCAAGCCGTTCAAGCTCGATGAAGTGAAGGAAGCGCTGCACGAGGTCGGCGTTTCCGGGATTACCGTCACCGAAGCCAAGGGCTTCGGCCGCCAGAAGGGCCATACCGAGCTCTATCGCGGCGCCGAATATGTCGTCGACTTCCTGCCCAAGGTGAAGCTGGAAGTGGTGGTGGAAGACACGCTGGCCGAGCGCGTGGTGGAGGCGATCGCCGCCGCCGCGCAAACCGGCCGGATCGGCGACGGCAAGATCTTCGTGATTCCGGTGGAAACGGCGCTGCGCATCCGCACCGGGGAGCGGAACGAAAACGCCGTTTGACGAAGGCTGACGCGGGCGCGATGACGCACGTGCGAAGGAAATTTTATTGCCCGATTCGTCGGGCAGACGAAAGAGAGCGAAAGGGCACCTACGATGGCGAATTCGGCCAGTGACATCCTGAAGATGGTGAAGGACCAGGAGATCGAATGGATCGACCTGCGTTTCACCGACCCCAAGGGCAAGTGGCAGCACCTGACCATGGTCGCCTCCATCCTCGGTGAGGACGAGCTGACCGACGGCCTGATGTTCGACGGTTCGTCGATCGAGGGCTGGAAGGCGATCAACGAGTCCGACATGATCCTGAAGCCGGATCTGGACGCAGTGTGGATCGATCCCTTTTCGGCCACCCCGATGCTGATCCTGGTGTGCGACATCGTCGAGCCGTCGACCGGCGAGCTCTATGCCCGCGATCCGCGCTCGACCGCGAAGCGCGCCGAGAGCTACCTGAAGACCACCGGCATCGGCGACACGATCTATGTCGGCCCCGAAGCCGAGTTCTTCATGTTCGACGACGTGCGGTTCGAGAACAGCTACTCGACCAGCTACTACAAGATCGACGACATCGAGCTGCCGGGCAACTCCGGCCGCGAATATGAAGCCGGCAACCTCGGCCACCGTCCGCGCGCCAAGGGCGGCTATTTCCCCGTCGCGCCGGTCGACTCTGCCGTCGACATCCGCGGCGAGATGGTTTCGACCATGCTCGAAATGGGCCTGCCCTGCGACAAGCACCACCACGAAGTCGCCGCCGCGCAGCACGAGCTGGGCCTGACCTTCGGCACGCTGGTGACCACCGCCGATCGCATGCAGATCTACAAGTATGTCGTGCACCAGGTCGCGCAGGCCTATGGCAAGACCGCGACCTTCATGCCGAAGCCGATCAAGGAAGATAACGGCTCGGGCATGCACACCCACATGTCGATCTGGGAAAAGGGCCAGCCCCTGTTCGCCGGCAACGGCTATGCGGGCCTGAGCGACACCTGCCTCTACTTCATCGGCGGCGTGATCAAGCACGCCAAGGCGCTTAACGCCTTCACCAATCCGTCGACCAACAGCTACAAGCGCCTGGTCCCGGGTTATGAGGCACCGGTGCTGCTCGCCTATTCGAGCCGCAACCGTTCGGCGTCGTGCCGCATCCCGTACGGCACGGGCAGCAAGGCGAAGCGCGTCGAGTTCCGCTTCCCGGACGCGCTGGCCAACCCGTATCTCTGCTATTCGGCGCTGCTGATGGCCGGCCTGGACGGCATCCAGAACAAGATCCACCCGGGCGACCCGATGGACAAGAACCTGTACGATCTGCCCCCGGCCGAACTGGCCGAAGTGCCGACCGTCTGCGGTTCGCTCCGCGAGGCGCTGGACAGCCTGGAAGCCGATTTCGACTTCCTGCTGAAGGGCGACGTGTTCTCGAAGGACCAGATCGACGCCTATATCGAGATCAAGCGCGCCGACGTGGCCCGGTGGGAAATGACCCCGAGCCCGGTCGAGTACGACATGTACTATTCGAGCTGATCCTTTCGGAATCGGTTTCAAGGAAGGGGCGTCCGGAGCGATCCGGGCGCCCTTTTCCTTGCGGGCCTGGGACAGGATCATGCGCGGAGCATTGTCCCGCCGGCCCGCACCGTGCTAGCCATCTACATCACCCAGTAAGGACTCCGTCTCCATGCGTCTTCCGCGTCTCGCAGCTGTGCTGCTCGGCACTTCGCTGCTCGCTTCCCCCGCCCTCGCGCAGACCGCGAACCAGCCGAAATACGGCCCCTGGGGCGTCGATCTGACCACGATCGATCGCAGCGTGAAGCCGGGCGACGACTTCTTCGGCTATGCGCTGGGCAGCTGGCTGCGCAACGCGCCCTTCCCGGCGGACAAGGCGCGCATCGGCTACAATTACGACCTCCCCGACGAGACCGAGGTGGAGATCCGCAAGCTGATCGAGGATGCCGGCCCCTCGCCGAGCGACCCGGTGCTGCGGCAGGTCGCGACCTACTACCACGCCTATCTCGACGAGGCCGGCATCGAGGCACGCGGGACCGCGCCGCTCAAGCCCTATCTCGCCCGCATCGATGCGGTGCAGGATCGCCGCGGCCTGGAGCTGCTGATGGCCGATCCCGGCTATGCCAGCCCGATCGGCATCGGCATCTCCGCCGACGAGAAGGACCCGACCCGCTATACGGTGATGGCCGGCCAGTCGGGCCTGGGCCTGCCCAGCCGCGACTATTACCTGCTGCCCGGTGAGAAGTACGAGACGATCCGCAAGGCCTACCGCGCCTATATCGTGAAGATCCAGCAGCTCGCCGGCATCGCCGATGCGGAGGCCAAGGCGGATGCGATCCTCGCGCTGGAGACCAGCCTCGCCAAGGATCACTGGACGCCCGAGGCGCGGCGCGACCCGCAAAAGACCTATAACCCGATGAGCCGCGCGCAGCTCGCCAAGCTGGCGCCCGAGTTCGACTGGAACGCCGTGCTCGCGCACCAGGGCCTCGCCAAGATGCCGGTCGTCGTGGTGCGCGAGACGACGGCGATCACCGCCGCGGGCAAGCGGCTGGGCGACGTGCCGCTCGCTACCTGGAAGGACTGGCTGCGGTTCCGCTTCGTCAGCGACCATGCCGATTCGCTGCCCAAGGCGTTCGATGCGGCGCAGTTCGACTTCTACAGCCGCACGCTCCACGACGTGCAGCAACAGTCGGATCGCTGGAAACGCAGCGTGCGCCAGGTGAACGGCGCGCTGGGCGAGGCGCTGGGCAAGATCTACGCCGAGCGCCACTGGGGCCCGGCATCCGAGGCGCTGTCGAAGGAGCTGGTCGAGGATCTCCGCGCCGCCTATGCGGAGAAGATCAAGGGCGCGGCCTGGATGGACGAACCCACCCGCAAGGAAGCGCTCGCCAAGCTCGCCGCGTTCGAGCCGCGCATCGGCCATCCGGACAAGTATATCGACTATGCCGCGATGCCGGTCAGCGCGACCAACCCGCTCGCCAACGATCTCGCCGCCGGCGAATTCGAATGGAAGCTGGAGCTGTCGCGGCTCGGCAAGCCGGTGGATCGCTCGCTGTGGGGCATGACTCCGCAAACGGTGAACGCCTATTACGATCCGGTGATGAACCAGGTGACCTTCCCGGCCGCCCAGCTCTCCCCGCCCTTCTTCGATCCCGCCGCCGATCCGGCGGTGAACTATGGCGAGACGGGTGCCACGATCGGCCACGAAATGGGCCATGGCTTCGACGACGAAGGCCGCCAGTTCGACGCCGCGGGCAAGCTGCGTGACTGGTGGACGGCGCAGTCTGCCGCCCGCTACACCGCGCACGCGCAGGAACTGGTGAAGCAGTTCGACGCGTATGAGCCGATTCCCGGCACCCGCATCAAGGGCCAGTTGACGCTCGGTGAGAACCTCGCAGATCTGGGTGGCCTCGAAGTCGCCTATGCGGCCTATCGTCGCTATGTCGCCCGCCACGGCGAGCCCAAGGTGCTGGACGGCATGACCGGCGACCAGCGCTTCTTCCTCGCCTATGCCGCCAGCTGGCAGGGCAAGGCGCGCGAAGGCGCGCTCAGGGCGCAGCTGCTCTCCGATCCGCACAGCCCGGAGCAGTACCGCGTCAACGGCATCGTGCGGAACATGGACGCCTGGTATGCGGCGTTCGGCGTGAAGCCGGGCGAGGCGCTGTACCTCGCACCCGAAGCGCGGGTGCACGTCTGGTAAGCGGCCGCCGGGGGCCATGCGCCCCCGGCACCTGCCTCAAGGCTTGCGATACGCGAACACGCCGGCGCGCCTGGCCGTGCCGGTCTCCGCAACCTCGTAGCTGGCGAGTGGGGTCAGCCGCGCGACCGGCAAAGGCGCGCGCCACGGATCGCCCACCAGGACGGTGATGCCGGCCGCCAGGCAGCGGTCGAGAAACGCTTGCACCTTCGCCGCCACGGCGGAATCGTAGAACACGTCGCCTACCAACAGCAGGTCCGCCGCGGGTGCCGGGCCATCGGTGCAGTCGCCGACGATCTCCGCGACCGTCACGTCGTTCAGCGCGGCGTTGAGGCCGATCGCCACCTGTGCATGCGCGTCGATCTCGGAGGCCACCACGCGCGCCGCGCCGGCCCGCATCGCCGCGATGCCGACCAGCCCGGAACCCGCACCCAGATCGAACACGCGGCGGCCCGCCACCTGCTCGGGATGGTCCAGCACGAAGCGAGCCAGCGCCAGCCCGCCGGCCCACCAATAGGCCCAGTAGGGCGCTGGCTCGCCCAGGCGCCCGACACCGCTGGCAGGCCCGGCCTTGTGCAGCCGAAGTTCGGGCAGGCCGGGTACCGGCACGACCGGCAGATGCGCGCGCAGGAACGCCGCGATGCTGGCCGCGTCGTTCACAACACCCGCCCCAGCCAGGCGACGCGGCCCAGCAGGACGAACCCGCCCGTGCGCACGAACCGCGCCGGATAGGCGGGATTGTCGCTGACGATCTCGACTCCGCCGACCGCCCCGCGCAACCGCTTGACCAGCAATTCGCCCTCCGCCCGCAGCACGAAGATGCCGCGCGGATCGATCCGGCGGTGATCGCCATCCACCAGGATCTCGTCGCCGTCGCTGAGCGTCGGTGCCATCGAATCGCCGGAGACCCGCACCATCGACGCCGCCTCGGGCCGCACGCCGAGCTGGCGGAGCAATGCGGGCGGAAAGCCGAGCGGCGCACGCGCCACCTCTTCCTCCGCCCAGCCCCCGGGGCCGGCTGAGGCGGCCACGTCGATCCGCGGCACGGCTACCAGCCCGCCACGGGCGGGGCCGCCGAGCAGCACTTCGTCGACCCCCAGATAGGCGGCCAACCGAGCGCGATCGCGCTCGGGCAGTTCGCGCGGCGACCCGCGCCGCAGATATTGCTGCAGATAGGCCGGGTTGCGGCCGAGCACGCGCGACAGCGTCGCCAGGCGCAAGCCCCGCTCCGCCACCAGCCTTGCCAAATTCGCCCGGTTTCCATCGGCTTCCATACCCCCTTTCCTACACGTAGGATTTTTCCTACGCAAGCGTCAGATGAGAACATATCGTGATCATCCGAGTCGGAAGGAGGAGGACATGGATGTCCTTGCAGGGAGAGATCGAAGCGTTTCTGGAGCGGACGTCGATGCCGGCGACGCGGTTTGGCCGACTGGCGGCGGGCGATCCGCGGCTGGTGGCGGATCTGCGCGCCGGCCGGGTGCCCGGGCCGCGTCTCTCGGCGCGGGTACGCGCGTTCCTCGCCGCCCCGCCGGACTGGAGGCCCGGGCGGCGCGGCGGCGGGGCATCGGCGCGCGGCTCGAACGTGCGCTGATCGGCGCCGCGGGCGACTGCGCCGTGACGGTGGTCGATGCGGACTGGGTGCCCTGGGCCAGCGCCACCTTCACCGGTGCACGCCACCGCCTGACGATCGCGGCGGAGAAGGGTCCGGCGACGATGGCATGGCTCGCGGCGCTGCCGGAGATGGAGCTGCCGATCGCCGGCCATCTCGTTGCCGATCTGGCGGTAATCGCCGTCGAGCAGGACGAGGAAGCGCTCCGCGCGACGCTGGAGGTGCTCACCGTCGAGGAGTGCTGATCGGTGCTCAGGCCTGGCGGGCAAGGTTTCGCAGGGCGGCGAGCGCGTCGTCCATGCTGCGCTCGGGTCGCGCCTTGCCGCGTGCCTGTGCCACCTCGTTGCGGCGGACGACGCCCCGCTCGAGCCGCTCGAGCAGCGCGTGTACCGTGGCGTCGGTCTCGGGGCGAACGAGACGGTCCGCGCCGTCGCGTCCCTGGGACGCCCGCGCCACGGAGCTGGTACGCCCCTCGCGCCGCGGGGGCACTGGCGGCGGCAGCGGCACCGGGGGAATGGCCTGCGGATCGAACGCCGCCAGCGGCTGATCGAGATCGACGGGCAGATCGCGCTCTGCGATGTCCACCGTGGGCGCTGTGGCCGGGACCGCGAGGTCGGGCGCATGGCCGGCATGGAGCGGCGCGTCCGGAAGCGCATCCGCGCGGCGGATCACCGGCATGCGCTCGTCGTCATATGGCAGCGGCACCGCTGCCACACGGCGCGGCGCCACCAGCATCGCGGCGAGGGCCCCCGCGCCGCTGCCTATGGCACCGGTAGCAAGCGCGAATAGCGGCCGGCCGGTCTCCGCGAGCGGGATCCAGCCAGCAAGATCGCCGTCCGAAAGCAGGGAATCGAGAAACGACGCCGGCACGGCGGCGGCCGAAAGAGCGAAGATGCCGCCGAAGGTTACGGCGGCAATGGGTACGAGCGGCAGCTTCATGCGTTCACCCGATACGTGTGCGACCACGTGGTTCTCATGCCATCCTTATGGCAAGGTTTTCATACAAACCGGCATACACGCCAATATTTACAGACCAGTTGCGCTCGGCCTCAATATACGCGCGGGCCTGTTTTCTGCGCACATCCCATTGATTGCGCGCAAGAAAGATATTTTCAAGCGCTTTTGACAAGGCGGCCGGATCATCGGCCGGGAACAGCGTTCCGGTAACACCGTCGGTCATCAGCTCGCGATGCCCACCCACATCCGACGCTGCGACCAGCCGCTGCTGCGCCATCGCCTCCAGCGGCTTGAGCGGCGTGACGAGATCGGTCAGCCGCATCTTCTTGCGCGGGTATACCAGCACGTCGATCAGGCTGTAATAGCGCTCGACCGCATCGTGCGGCACACGGCCGAGGAAGCGGATCCGCTCCGCCACCGGCGACGCCGCCGCCTGCGCCCGCAGCGCAGCCTCTGCCGGCCCGCCGCCGACCAGCAGCAGCTGCATCGCCGGGCGGGCGGCGACCAGCGCCGGCATCGCCGCGATCAGCACGTCCAGACCCTCATAGTCGTAGAAGCTGCCGATGAAGCCGATCGTCTCGATGCCATCGATCCCCAGCTCGGCGGCGAGCGCCGCATCATAGGGCAGCGGCGCGCCGAACATCGCCATGTCGACGCCGTTGGGCGAGATCGCGATCTTGGCCGGATCGACGCCCCGCCCGACCAGATCCTCGCGCAACCCCTCGCAGATCACCGCCACCGCATCGGCCTTGCGCACCGCATGCGTCTCCAGCGCCTTGGTCACCCGGTAGCGCAGGCTTCCCTCGCGGCCCGTGCCGTTGCCGACCGCGGCATCCTCCCAGAAGGCGCGGATCTCGTAGAGCAGCGGCACGCCGGTCCAGCGCCGCACCCGCAGACCGGCGAGTGCGCACAGCACCGGCGAATGGGCATGCAGCACGTCGGGCTGGAATCGCTGGACGACCTGGCGGATGCGCTGCGCGAACGCATCGATTTCGCGCCACTCGCTGAGGCCAGGCAGCGCGGCCCTGGTCGGGCGGGTGCGGAAGAAGCGCAGGCCATCGATCTCCTCTTCGCCCGCAGGCGCGGGGCCATGGCGCGGGCCGGTGACCGCCGCCACCTCCCACCCGCGCGCCAGCTCCGCCTTCAGGATCGCACGGGTACGGAAGGCATAGCCGCTGTGGAGCGGCAGGCCATGATCCAGAAGATGGAGGACTCGCATGGCCGCCTGCATGCCACGCCGCGCTTAACGGCACGTCAACTGCACCCGGGCTAGAGCGGGCGCAGAAGGAAGCGCCCGCCCGATGATCGACAATCTCTCGCTCGCCCTCACCCATGGGCTGATGCTGCTGGCGGCCTTCCTGCTGCTCCGCCGCCCGGACCTCGACCGCGAGGATGCTGGCCCGCCGCAGGAGCCCAGGAAGAAGCGCACCGGCTGGGGCAAGCGCGGTGCGTGACTGGGTCTTCGTCCTCTTCCTCGCGGCGTTTTTCGGCACCGGCTTTCGCAAGCCGTTCCTGTTCGTGCTGGTCTATGCCTATATCGACATCGTCGCCCCCCAGCGGCTGACCTATCTGCTGCTCAATTCGCTGCCGATCTCCGCCATGGCGGCCGCCCTGACGCTGGGCGGGTTCCTGCTGTTCGACGACAAGCGCGACGTGCGGGTGGCGCCGCGCCAGCTGATGATCGTGGCGCTGATCGGCTATTGCTGGTTCACCACGCTCCACGCCGATTTTCCGGTAGAGGCCAAGGACAAATGGGACTGGGTGTGGAAGGCGCTGGCCTTCGCCGCCTTCCTGCCGCTGACGCTGCGCACGCGCCTGCGCATCGAGGCGTTGCTCTTGTTCATGATCCTTTCGGCCAGCTCGATCATCATCGTCGGTGCGATCAAGACGATCATTTCGGGCGGCGGCTATGGCGAGCTGAACCTGATGGTGGCGAACAATTCGGGGCTGTACGAGGGCAGCACCATTTCCACCGTCGCGATCGCGATCCTGCCGCTGATCCTGTGGTTCACCCGCCACGGCACGATTTTCACGCCGGACTGGCGGATGAAGGCCTTCGCCTACGCGCTGTGCTTTGCCTGCCTGCTGATCCCGATCGGCACCTCGACGCGCACCGGGTTGCTGTGCATCGGGCTGGTCGCCCTCCTCATGCTGCGCGACAGCCAGAAGAAACTGCTCTATCTCGGCACCGTCGCCGCGATGGCGCTGGTCGCCCTGCCCTTCCTGCCCTCCGCCTTCACCGAGCGGATGGGGACGATCAAGACCTACAAGGGCGACGCCTCGGCCTCGACCCGCCTCGCGGTGTGGCAATGGACGATGGACTATGCCCGCAGCCATCCGCTGGGCGGCGGGTTCGAAGCCTATCGCCAGAACCAGATCCGCTACGAGAAGGTGGCGGTGGAGGACAAGGGCGGCGTCGCGGTGGTCGACCGCTCGCTCGAGATCGACAAGGCGCGCGCCTATCACAGCGCCTATTTCGAGATGCTGGGGGAACAGGGCTATCCGGGCCTCGCGCTGTGGTTGCTGATCAACCTCTCCGGCCTGGTGCGGATGGAGGTGCTGCGAAGGCGCTATGCCCGTGCCGGCGGCGACGAGGCGTGGATCGCCCCGCTCGCGGTGGCGCTGCAGAACGGGCATATCGTGTACCTGCTCGGGGCGGCGTTCGTCGCGATCGCGTTCCAGCCGTTCGTCTACATGCTGATCGGTGCGCAGATCGGGCTCGGCACCTATTGCGCCCGCAAGCGCGCCGCGGCCGACTGGCGGCCGGTGCGCAAGACCCGCCCCGCGACGGCATGAGCGCCCACGGCGAACTGCGCGCGCTCACCTCGGCGCGCGGCATCGCGGCCTGGTGGGTGGTGCTCTACCATCTGCGCGGCGCGCTGGAGGGCGTGCCGGGCGCGATCGAGGCCCTGCTGGCGAAGGGCTATCTCGCGGTCGATTTCTTCTTCCTGCTCTCCGGCTTCGTGCTGGCGCTGCGCCAGGGCGCGCGGCTGCGCGACGGGCGGCTGCGCGCCATTCCCGATTTCCTGCGCCGCCGGATCGCGCGCATCTGGCCGCTCCACGCTGCGATGCTCGGCTTCGCATTGCTGCTGGTCGGCATCCTGCGCGCGAGCGGCCGCACGACGCAGGATTTCCCGCTCACCGAACTGCCCGCGCATCTGCTGCTGGTACAGGCCTGGGGCTTTGCCAATCCGCTTTGCTGGAACGACCCCGCCTGGTCGATCTCGTGCGAGCTGGCCGCCTATCTGCTCTTCCCGCTCTGGGCGTTGGCGATAGACGCGCGTCGCCTTTCCACGCCGATTCTGATTGCGTCCGCTGCCGCGCTGCTGGCGCTGCTGCACGCCGCCTTCGCCGCGCGGGGGGCGGCCGATCTGGGGCAGGATATCGCGCATCTCGGCGTACTCCGCTGCCTGCTGGAGTTCGCGACCGGCACGGTGCTGTACGCACTGTGGGAGCGCTGGCGGGGCGACGGTTCCTGGATCGCGCCGCTCGGGCTCGCCGGACTGTTCCTCGTCGCCTGGAAACTGGGGCTGGCCGAGACCGCGGCCGTTCCCGCGGCACTCGCCGCCCTCCTGCTGGCGCTCGCGCTGGCAAGCGGCCGGGCGGGCAATCCGCTGGAGGCCGCGCTGCCGCATCGGCTCGGGACGATCAGCTACGCGACCTATCTAGGCCATTTCCTACTGTGGTTCGCCTTCAAGCTGGCGCTGGTACGTGGCGAGACGATCGGCTGGCCGCTCGCGCTGCTATACCTGGCGCTGGTGCTGGTGGCGTCCGAGGCGCTCCACCGGCTGGTGGAGCGCCCTGCACAGGCCTGGATCAACCGCCTGCAGCTCAGGCGGTCGCGCGCACCTCTTCCAGTGCCGCGATCACCGCGCGGTTGAACGCAGGGATGTCGTCGGGCTTGCGGCTGGTGATCAGGTTGCGGTCGGTCACCACTTCCTGATCGACCACATCGGCGCCCGCATTGGCGAGATCGGTGCGGATCGACGGCCAGCTGGTCAGCCGGCGGCCGGCCACCACGTCCGCCTCGGCGAGCAGCCAGGGCGCGTGGCAGATCGCCGCGACGAGCTTGTCGGCATCCATGAAGCCCCGCACGATCGCGATCGCCTGTTCCTGCATCCGCATCTTGTCCGGATTGCCGACGCCGCCCGGCAGCACCAGCGCATCGAACTGGTCCGGTGCTACCGCATCGAGCGTCGTGTCCGGGGTAATGCTCTTGCCCTTCTCGCCGCCGGTCTCGCCGGTGATCGGATCGGTCGTGATCGAGGCGAGCGTGACCTGCGCACCGGCATCGAGCAGCGCCTGGCGCGGTTCGAACAACTCCGATTCCTCGAACCCATCGGTGGCGAGCATCAGCACGCGCGCATTCTGGAGATTGGCCATGGGGGGCATCCTTTTTCCGTTTTCGGTAGATGCGGCGCCAACCCGCCGCCTGCCGGGGCGGTTCCGGAACACTTTCTCGGTGCGGCGCATTTGCCTTGGCTCAGCCCGAGGAACCAGGATGGACAGCGCCGATATCGTCTATGTCGAGGATCAGACCCCCGGCATCACCCGCCGCAAGATACGCCATGGCTGGGGCTATTACGACGCAGAAGGAGCGCGCATTACCGATCGCGAAGCGATCGACCGGCTGAACGCGATCGGCCTGCCGCCCGCTTATGAGAATGCGTGGTTCTGCCCCGACCCCAACGGCCATATCCAGGCCACCGGCTACGACGTGAAGGGCCGCAAGCAGTATCGCTATCACACCGGCTTTCGCGAAGCGCAGGAGGCGGCGAAATATGATCGCTGCGGGCTGTTCGGGGAGCGACTGCCGCGTTTGCGCCGCAAGGTTGAAGCCGATCTGCGGCTGCGCGGGCTGTGCCGGGACAAGGCCGTCGCCGCCGTCGTCCGCCTGCTCGATCTCGGCTCGATCCGTGTCGGCAACGAGGCCTATGCGCAGGAAAACAAGAGCTTCGGCGCCACCACGCTCCGCAAGCGGCACGTGAAGGTGCAGGGCGGCGTGCTCAAGCTGCAGTTCCGCGCCAAATCGGGCAAGCTGCGGGTGATGACCGTGTCCGATCGATCGCTCAGCCGGGTGGTGAAGCGCTGCCAGGACCTGCCCGGGCAGAACCTGTTCCGGTGGATCGACGATGCCGGCGAGCCGCATGCGGTCACCTCCAGCGACGTCAACGCCTATATCCGCGACGCCATGGGCGAGCATTTCAGCGCCAAGCATTTCCGTACCTGGGGGGCGAGCGTGATCGGCTTTCGCACGCTGGCGCAGGCACCCGAGCCGATCGGCCTGAAGACGCTGCTGGAACCGGTGACCGAAGCGCTGGGCAACACGCCCGCGATCGCCCGCAAATCCTATGTCCACCCTCGTCTGATCGAGCTGGCGCGGGACAAGCCGGCGCAGGCGCTGTTCCGTGCCGGGTTGCGCCTGCCGCGTACGACGCAGTACCTCGACCGCTACGAACGCGGCCTGATCGTCTTCCTGGAGACCGATCCCGCTGAACAGCCCGCCAAGGCAGCCTGACGAGAACCGATGCTGATCACCACCAAAGCGCCCACCCATTTCGAACGCCAGTTCGCAACCTTTGTCGGCGATACGCCGGAATGGATCAGCGAACACTGGCTGAGCATCCTGATCGCCACGGGCATCGCCGCGGGCATCGTGCTGTTGCTGCACACGCTGCGCTCCTGGGGGATGCGACTCTGCCGGAACAGTGACGGCAATGGCGGTACCAACTGGTACACCATCCTCGGCCGCACGGTGGCGCGAACCGGCAACTTCTTCATCCTGATGACCGCGATCCGGCTGGTGGTGAACTACGCCCAGACGCCGCCGCTGCTCGACAAGACCGTCACCTTCCTGTTCACGATTGCGGCGACCTTCCAGGTGGCGATCTGGATCCGCGAGGTGATCTTCGGTCTGATCGAGCACCGCACCCGCAGCGACAGCGCCAGCGAGAGCCTGGCCAGTGCCGTCGGCATTATCCGGCTGCTGATCTCGATCGCCTTGTTCGCCATCGCGCTGGTGATGGTGCTCAGCAATGTCGGCGTGAACGTGACCGGCCTGATCGCCGGTCTCGGCGTCGGCGGCATCGCCATCGGTCTGGCGGCACAGGGCATTTTCGGGGACCTGATCGCGGCGCTGTCGATCCTGTTCACCCGCCCATTCCGCGTGGGCGACAACATCAAGTTCGACCAGACCAGCGGCACGGTGGCGGAAATCGGCCTCAAGTCCACCCGCGTCCGCTCGTTCGATGGCGAGATGCACATCATCTCGAACCGCCAGCTGCTCGACAAGGAGCTGCAGAATCTCACCGATCGCACGCGCATCCGCCTGCCGTTCAAGATCGGCGTGGCCTACGAGACGCCGCCCGAGAAGCTCGAACGGCTGCCGGAGATGTTCAAGGAAATCGTCGAGGCAAACGGCGCCACCGCGGTGCGCAACGGCTTTTCCGGGTTCGGCGCGAGCTCGATCGACTATGAACTGATCGCAGAGCTCCACACCGGCAGCTGGGACATCGGCCACCCGACCCGCGACCGCATCCTGATCGGCATCCTTCGCAAGCTGGCGGAAGAAGGCATCAGCATCCCCTACCCGACCCAGACGACCTTCACCGCTGCGCCGGACGGGCGGATCATCATGCCCTATCCGGACGTACAGCCGGTCATGCGGGTCGACAAGGAAGAGGGCGAGCGGTGAGGGGTAGCACCCTCCCCTCAACCGTCATCCCGGCGAAAGCCGGGATCCATTCCCCACTACGTCGCGGCTGACACCGATCCGCAGACCCCAATGGATTCCGGCTTTCGCCGGAAGGACGAAGGTGGGCGAAGGCCGCCGGCCCTCAATCGTACTTCGTCACCAGCCAGCTCCAGACCAGCCACGCCAGCAGCGCCCAGACGCCCAGGACGATCGCGATCCCGCCCCAGCTCACCGGCCGATCGCTCGCCGCCTCGGCCGCCACGCGATGCTCGGCGAACTGCTCGGCCGGAATCAACCGCTCGAACAGCCAGACGCCCAGCGGGATCAGGATGGCGTCGTCCACCAGCCCGAGCACCGGGATGAAATCAGGGATCAGGTCGATCGGCGACAGCGCATAGGCGGCCACCAGAATGCCAACGATCCGCGCCGCCAGTGGCGTGCGCGGATCGCGAACGGCGAGCCATACGGCATGCGCCTCGGTGCGGACGCGGTGTGCGAGCGAGGGACCCATGTCCCTGGATCGCCCACCCACGCCGCATGGTCAATCTCGGCTCAACGCTCGGCGGTGGTTTCCACCTTGGCGTGGCTGCCGGTCTCGTCCGATTTGATCTTGCCGCCGAACAGCATCTTGATCTTGCCGGTCACCGACATATCGGTCTCCCACATCTCGGCATCGTCGATGTCGACCCGCAGCAGCGCGAGGTTGGGATCGGACTTGCCGCCCGGAAACCAGGCCTCGACCTGGTTGTTCCACAGCTTGTCGATCATCGCGAAGTCGTTGTCGACGCGCGCGGTACCCGCCAGGCAGGCGAAGAAGTCATGCCCCTTGGACACGAACTGCAGCATCGCCGGGCCACCCTTGGCCATGCGATTGTCCTTGCCGATGAAGAAAAAGATCGTGTCGACCTGATCCTCGTCGAGCTGCGCGGTCAGCGGCTCGCTGTGCTGGCCATCCTGCAGACCGACCATCAGGAACGGGCTCGACGCCAGCTTGGACCAGAAATGCTTCTTCAGTTCGACCGTGTCGGCCATGTTCGTCTCCCGGTGTTGGATCTGTCCGGGTAACGTGCAGGCCGGCTCAGGCGTTCCGGATCGCGGCCGCGGCACCGATCAGTTCGAGATCGCTGCGGTTGACCAGCGCGACCGGTGCCTCGGCGAGCTGGCGGCGAAAGGCGGTCCGCGCCTCCATGCGCCGGCGGAACCCCGGCTCCTTCAGCTGCGGCTCCAGCGAACGGGCGATCGCGCCGGTAAGGTACACCCCGTCCCATGCATCGAAGGTAAGCGCCAGATCGCCGGCAAAGGCACCCAGATGCTCCACGAACATCCGAACCACGGCGGTGCACACGGGATCGCGGCCGATGTTGCGGGTCACGTCCTCCGGCGCGGGCAGCTTCTTGCCGCCGGACAGCGCTTCATAGGCCAGCAGCAGGCCATTCGCGCTGAGCAGAGTCTCCACTTCGACCAGCCCGCCGCGACGCCTGCAGAAAGCGGCGAACCGCTCCTCGTCGTCGGTCTGAGCGGCGAAGCCGATATGGCCCGCCTCGCTCTGCACCGGCACGTGGCGGCCATCGGCGCTGATCAACGCGGCGACGCCCAGCCCCGTGCCGACGCCGATCACCGCATAATTGCCCCCGGGCGAAATCGGCCGCGGCGGCGGGCCGCTGAGCGCGGTAAACGCTGTCGGCGGAAGGCGGGTAAGCGCCAGCGCATTGGCCGCGCACTCGTTGAGCGCCAGCGGCTTCGCGCGCAGCACCGCTTCCACGCCGGTCAGCGAGATGTACCAGCGGCTGCCGGTGAGGTTGATCAGGTCGCCGCGGACGGCACCCGCCACCGCCAGCACGCTTGGCAGACGCGCGTCGCGGAGACCGACGCTCGAAAGATACGAAACCAATGCACTTGTGAAGGTTGGATGGTCACTATTGGAAAAGCGCTGAATATCGTGCGGCTCGGCATCCATGGCGCCGTCGCTCAGTCCAAATCGAACCGATTGCCGCCCGATATCGGCGACGAGCGCCAGCCCCTTTCCCATCGATTCCGCTCCCTAACCGGCCGCATTATTTGCAGCTCGGATCCGGGATATCGCTAACAATGATTACCGGAACAATAAATACCTAAAGCACAAGGGGTTTCACGTAGCGGCTTCAGACGGTGCGAGGATCGGTGCCGAACTGATTGGGGCCCATCGACGGCGACCAGTAAAGCGCGATCACCAGGATCGCGATAGCCGCCTGTCCCGCCAGCGGGGGGAACGGCATCGCGGGATACAGCCCCATCACCGCCTGGGTACGGTTCAGATCCCAGGCGACCACGATCGCGGCGAGCAGCAGACCCGGAAGCGCGGGCAGGCCGACATCGTGCAGCCGGCGCACGATCAAGCCCAACAGCGGCACGAACAGCAGCAGCGCCAGCGCCTCTTCAAAGGCTGCGCGCGCCCAGAAGGTCTGCACGTTGGGCAGCGTCGGCGGATGAAAGAAGTGGATGAGCAGGAACAGCGCCGCTTCGCCGAGCGCGATGAGGATCAGGGCGCTGGTGAGCTCGCTCCGCGTCGAACGCCCACGGAACACGAAACTGTGGCCGATGGCGCGGAGGCCGGTCCGCAGCGAAACGCCATCACGATAACTGGCTGCTGTCATGGGGCGGAGGGTGCAGCGCACCGCACCCTCCGGTCAACCCCTTAGCGTCGTTTTGAAAATGCGAGTCTTGTCGCATTTTCAAACGGGTCGTCAGAGCGTCTCGAACAGACCCGCTGCGCCCATGCCGCCGCCGATGCACATGGTGACGACGACATATTTGGCGCCGCGGCGCTTGCCCTCGATCAACGCATGGCCGGTCATGCGCGCGCCCGACATGCCGTAGGGGTGGCCGATCGA
The DNA here is from genome assembly GCA_027489295.1 of Sphingomonadales bacterium. Next base: position 26,186 of record JAIYAA010000073.1, read on the forward strand.
GATCGCACCGCCGTTGACGTTGAGCAGTTCGTTGGGGATGCCCAGCTTGTCGCGGCAGTACAGGACCTGCACGGCGAACGCCTCGTTCAGCTCCCACAGGCCGATATCGTCCATCTTCAGATTGAAGCGTTCGAGCAGCTTGGGGATGGCGTAGACCGGACCGATGCCCATCTCGTCGGGCTTGGTGCCCGCCACCGCCATGCCGATGTAGCGGCCGAGCGGGGTAAGACCGCGCTTCTCGGCCAGCTTCTCCTCCATCAGCACCGCGGCCGAGGAGCCGTCGGACAGCTGGCTGGCATTGCCGGCGGTGACGGTGCCGTTCGGCAGCACGGTCTGCAGCGACTGCAGCCCCTCCAGCGTCGTCTCGGGGCGGTTGCCCTCGTCCTTGGCGAGAGTGATTTCCTTCTGCGAGACCTCCTTGGTCTCCTTGTTGACCAGGTTCATCGTCGCGGTGACGGGCACGATCTCGTCGTCGAACTTGCCGGCCGCCTGCGCCGCGGCGGTGCGCTGCTGCGACTGGAACGCATAGGCATCGCACGCATCGCGGCCGATGCCGTAGCGCGCGGCAACGATTTCGGCGGTCTGCAGCATCGGCATATAGGTGTCGTTGTGCAGGCCGATCAGCTCGCGATCGGGCTCGACGCGCATCTGCGGGGTCTGGACGAGGCTGATCGATTCGACGCCGCCGCCCAGCGTGATGTCCATGTTGTCGACGACGATCTGCTTGGCGGCGGTGGCGATCGCCATCAGGCCCGAGGCGCACTGGCGGTCGATCGACATGCCCGGCACTTCCACCGGCAGGCCGGCGCGGAGCAGCGCGAGGCGGGCGATGTTGGGCGCCTGGCTGCCCTGCTGGAGGGCGGCGCCGAACACGACGTCGTCGACCTGGCCCGGCTCGATGCCGGCGCGCTCGACCGCGGCGCGGATCGCGTGCGCGCCCAAAGTCGGCGCCGGGGTGGCGTTGAACGCCCCGCGATAGGCCCGGCCGATGCCCGTACGGGCGGTGGAAACGATGACTGCGGAGCGCATAGGGTTCCTCTCTTGTGAATTCTAAAGCCCCTCCCCTTCAGGGAGGCGTTAATTTGCGTTACGTGTAGACCAGCGCGATCCACTCGGCGATCACCGCCGGCTTTTCCTCGCCTTCGATTTCGAGCTGATAGTCCTGCACCTGTTCCCAGACGCCGGCCTTGCGCTCGACGAACTTCTTGAGCGTGAACCGCCCGCGCACCCGCTTGCCGGAACGAACTGGAGTCAGGAACCGGACCTTGTTTCCCCCATAGTTCACGCCCATCCGCGCGCCCTCGATCGCCGGCGCGTCGGTGCGCGCGGCCAGCATCGGCATCAGCGACAGCGAGAGGAAGCCATGCGCGATCGTGCCGCCGAACGGCGTCTCCGCCGCGCGCACCGGATCGACATGGATAAACTGATGGTCGCCGGTCGCTTCCGCGAACTGGTCGATCATTGCCTGGGTGACCTCCACCCAGTCCGAGACCTGCTCGGTGCCGACCCGTTCGGCCATCTCCTGCGGGGTGACGGTCGCTGCCAAGACTATCCTCTCGCGCAATTATCTTTCATAGGCTCGCCATATCTAAGGGGGGCACCGGCCTCCCTGCAAGCTTTAGCCGACCGGAAACTGGAAAATGCCGACTGCCGTACCGTCACACCACCGCGAAATGATGGCCAAACTGCACCGCGCGGCCGAACCCGATGTTCTAAAACCGCTTCTGGAGCGCGCGCGACTCACGCCTGAGTCGCGCGAACGGGTGATGGATCATGCGCTGGCGCTGCTCGCCGACCTGCGCGCCGCGCAAAATCGCGGCTGGGTGAACCAGTTTCTCCAGGAGTATCGGCTGAATTCCTCCGAAGGTGTCGCGCTGCTCAGCCTTGCGGAAGCGTTCCTGCGCGTGCCGGATCCCGAGACGGCGGACCTGCTGATCGCCGACAAGCTCGGCGACGCCGACTGGAAGGCGCATTCGGGCCGGTCCAACTCGGTGCTGGTCAACTCCGCGACCTGGGGCCTGATGCTGGGCCGCGCGCTGGTGGGCGACGAGAAGACCGGCGCGCTCCGCCGCCTGATCTCGCGCGCCGGCGAGCCGTTCGTCCGCCAGGCGGTGGGCGCCGCGATGAAGCGGATGGGCGAGGTGTTCGTGATGGGCCGCACCATCGACGAAGCCACCAAGCGGATGAAGAAGCCCGAGAACAAGGGCTTCACCGCCAGCTTCGACATGCTGGGCGAGGCAGCGCGCACCAAGGCCGATGCCGAGCGCTATTTCCAGGCCTATTTCGAGGCAATCCGCGCCGTGGGCCGCGATCCCAAGGCGGGCCATTCGATCTCGGTGAAGCTCTCAGCGCTCCACCCGCGCTACGAGGTCGCGCAGTATGACCGCTGCGTGCCCGAGTTGACCGACATGCTGGCGCAGCTCGCCTCGGAATCGGCGGCGCAGGGCATCCCGCTCACCGTTGACGCCGAGGAGAGCGAGCGGCTGGAAATGAGCCTCGACATCATCGGCTCGGTTGCGCGTCGACCGGAGCTCAAGGGCTGGAACGGCTTCGGCATGGCGGTGCAGGCATACGGCAAGCGCGCCCGCGCGGTGATCGGCTGGGCCGACGATCTCGGCCGGCCGATGCACGTCCGGCTGGTCAAGGGCGCCTATTGGGACAGCGAGATCAAGCGCACCCAGGTGGAAGGCCTGTCCGACTATCCGCTGTTCACTCGCAAGGCGGCGACCGACGTTTCCTACCTCGCCTGCGCGCGCGACATGCTCGACGCCAAGAACATCGTGCCGGCGTTCGCCAGTCACAATGCGCTGACCGTCGCGACCATCCTCGACTGGGCCGGCAACGCCCGCGACTTCGAGTTCCAGCGCCTGCACGGCATGGGCGAAGGGCTGTACGAGCGACTGGTCAACGAACAGGGCTATCACTGCCGCATTTACGCACCGGTGGGCGGACATCGCGACCTGCTGGCCTATCTGGTCCGCCGCCTGCTGGAGAACGGCGCGAATTCGAGCTTCGTCCACCAGCTTGCCGACGAGCAGCTGAGCGAGGCGGAATTGCTCGCCGATCCGGTCGAGAAGATCGCCGCGGTGGGCGGCACCCGCCACCCGAGCATCCCGCTGCCGGTCGAGCTGTTCGGCGCGTGGAAGAACTCGGGCGGCATCGATCTCGCCGAGCGTACCATCCTTGCGGAAACGGCGATGGAGATTGCGGCAAAGCCCCTGCCCGCCGCTAGCGCGACGGCATCGGCCGACGTGCGCGCCGCCATCGACCGTGCTTCGGCCGCCTTCCCCGGCTGGGCAGCCACCCCGCTCGCCACCCGAGCCGCGATCCTAGAGCGCCTCGCCGATCTGCTCGAGGAAAACCGCGTCGAGCTGATGGCCCTGGCGGTGAAGGAAGCGTTCAAGACCATCCCCGACGCGCTCGGCGAAGTCCGCGAGGCGGCCGATTTCTGCCGCTATTACGCACTCCAGGCCCGCACCGGGCTCGCACCCATCACCCTTCCCGGGCCGACGGGCGAGCGCAACGAGCTGCGCATGGAAGGCCGCGGCGTGTGGGCGACGATTGCGCCGTGGAACTTCCCGCTGGCGATCTTCCTCGGCCAGACCGCGGCGGCCCTCGTCGCCGGCAATGCGGTGGTTGCCAAGCCTGCCCCGCAGACCCCGGAGATCGCCCGCGCGGCGGTGCGCCTTGCCCATCAGGCCGGCGTGCCGGAGGATGCGCTGGTGCTGGTGACCGGCGGCCCGGAAGTGGGCGCCGCGCTCACGTCCGATCCCCGGATCGCCGGCGTCGCCTTCACCGGCTCGACGCCCACCGCCAAGAAGATTGCGGCGACGCTGCTGGAGGGCGAGGACCGCCCGCTGGTGCCACTGATCGCCGAGACCGGCGGCATCAACGCGATGATCGTCGATTCGACCGCGCTGCCCGAGCAGGTGGTGGCCGACGTGCTCACCTCGGCCTTCCGCTCGGCCGGCCAGCGCTGCTCGGCGCTGCGCCTGTTGCTGCTGCAGGAGGAAATCGCCGAGGGCGTGATCGAGATGCTGCGCGGCGCGATGGAGCTGCTGATCCTCGGCGACCCCGCCGATCCGCGCACCGATGTCGGCCCGGTGATCGACCAGGCGGCCTATGACAAGCTGATGGCCTATCGCGACAGCGCCAAGGCCCAGTGGATCAAGACCGTGCCGGTGCCCGCCACCGGCCTGTTCGTGCCGCCGACGATGATCCGCATCGACCGGCCGGAAGACCTTACCCGCGAATGGTTCGGCCCGATCCTCCACGTCGCTACCTGGAAGGCGGGGGCGCTCGCCGAGACGGTGGCGCGGGTCAACGCCAAGGGCTTCGGCCTGACCATGGGCCTGCACAGCCGCATCGCCCGCTCGGCCGAACTGGTCGAGGCGGAAGCGCGGGTCGGCAATCTATACATCAACCGCTCGATGATCGGCGCAGTGGTGGGCTCGCAGCCCTTCGGCGGCGAGGGCCTGTCGGGCACCGGCCCCAAGGCGGGCGGGCCGCACTATCTGCACCGCTTCTGCGCGGAGCGGGCGGTTTCGGTGGATACCACCAGCGCCGGCGGCAATGCGACGCTGCTCAGCCTGGACGAAGGGGGGATGTGATAGGCGCCGGCTATCCTCTCCCTCGGGGGAGAGGATAGCGTAGCCTGGCGCGTCGGCGCCTAGCGAAGCTTGGAGAGGGTGAGCGGCGCGCGAACGCCGCTTAGCTGCTCGATAGCCGGACGGCCCCCCTATCCTTCCCACCGCCTCCGGCGATGGGCGCATCCCTCTCCCCGGCGGGAGAGGGAAATCAGGCTCATCCGCTATGCGTGGCCATCCACTGCTCGACGACCGGCGCGATACGATTGCGCCACTTCGAGCCGTTGAAGATGCCGTAATGGCCGACGCCCTCGGCCAGGTGATACTGCTTGAACGATTCCGGCAACTTGGTCGCGATGGTCAGCGCTGCCTTGGTCTGGCCGATGCCGGAGATGTCGTCGCGCTCACCCTCGATCGCGAGGATGCCGATATCGGTGATCGCGCCCGGATCAACCGGGCGGCCCCGATGCAGCATCTCGCCCTTGGGCAGCGCATGCGTCTGGAACACGACCGAGATCGTCTGGAGGTAGAATTCGGCGGTCATGTCGCAGACCGAGCGATATTCCTCGTAGAACTTCATCGTCGAATCGGCGCTCTCGTCATCGCCCTGGACGAGATGCTTGAACATTTCCCAGTGCGAGATGAGGTGGTTGCCGAGGTTCATCGTCATGAAGCCGGCGAGCTGGAGGAAGCCCGGATACACCTTCCGCCGCGCGCCCGGATAGCTCATCGGCACGGTGGCGATGACGTTCTGCTCGAACCAGCTGAACGGCCGCTCGGTCGCCAGCGTGTTGACTGCGGTCGGCGCCTCACGCGTGTCGATCGGGCCGCCCATCATCGTCAGCGTGCGCGGACGATTGGGATGCTGGTCCGCGCTCATCACCGCCGCGGCGGCGTAGCAGGGCACCGATGGCTGGCACACCGCCAGCATGTGCGGCCGCGGATCGCCCTCGGCGCCGATATGCGCGAGGAAGTCGATCACGTAATCGACATAGTCGTCGAGGTCGAAGCGGCCTTCGCTGGTCGGCACCAGCTTCGCGTCGCGCCAGTCGGTGATGTACACGTCCGCCACCGGCAGCATCCGCTGCACCGTGCCGCGCAGCAGCGTGGCATAGTGGCCGGACATCGGGGCGACGATCAGGAGCTTGGGGCCGCCCTCCACGCCCTGGCGCACGAAGCGCTTGAGCTGGCCGAACGGCTTGCGCAGCACGATCTCTTCGTGAACCTCGACCCGGCGGCCGTCGATCTCGGTGAAATCGAGACCGAAATCCGGCTTGCCGCGTGGTGCGGAGGCATGCGCGAACACCTCCAGCGCCGAGGCCATCACCGGTCCGCCGCCGAAATAGGCGAACGGATTGGCCGGATTGTTGAGCAGCCCTGCGCCGAAATTGGCCAGAGCACTTGCCCCGGCAAGCATGGAACGCTGAATCTCGTAGGCGTCGTACAGCATAAAAATCCTTCCCCGTGCCCCGATCCCTGCAGCGGGGGTTGTCTTACCACCCATATAGACGGCGCCGTTGTGCGTCGCAACGTCGTAGCTATGCGGAACAGAGACAACCGGAGGAGGTTCCCCTGCCCCGCGAACCGCGCTAGGCGCTGGCCATGGCCGACACGACCCCGCCGCCGGCGCCGCGCCGCAAGCTCAGCAGCCTGCTCGTCATCTGGCAGTTCACCCGCCGCTATCCGCTGCAGATCGTCATCGCATCGATCTCGCTGGTCACCTCGTCGCTGGCGACGCTGTGGATCCCGCGCACCTTCCAGAAGATCGTCGACAACGGCTTCGCCAAGGGCGTCGACACCAGCCGGATCGGGGTCTATTTCGAGGGCCTGCTGGGCGTGATCCTGCTGCTGTCGGTGGCGACGGCGATCCGCTTTTTCTTCATCTCCTGGGTGGCCGAGCGCACCGTGGCGGACCTGCGCGTCGCCGTGCACCGCAACCTGCTGCGCCTCCCGCCGAAATGGTTCGAGGAAAACCGCCCGTCGGAGATCGCCTCGCGACTAACGTCGGATACCGCGCTGGTCGAGCAGGTGGTGGGTTCGACCGTCTCGATCGCGCTCAGGAACCTGCTGACCGGCATCGGCGGCGTGATCTATCTGTTCGTGCTGGCGCCCAAGATCGCAGCCTATCTGATCGTCGGCATGCCGCTGACCGTGCTGCCGATCGTCTGGCTGGGCGGGCGCGTCCGTCAATATTCGCGCAGCAGCCAAGACCGCGTGGCCGATATCGGCGCGATCGCCTCCGAGACGCTGGGCGCGATGCGGATCGTCCAGGCCTTCGGGCAGGAGCCACGCGAGAGCAAGCGCTTCCAGGACGCCGTGGTGCGCAGCTTCGCCGCCGCGCAGAAGCGATTCGCCCTGCGCGCGGTGATGACCGCGCTGGTCATCGGCCTGCTGTTCACCGCGATCACGCTGATCATGTGGGACGCCGTGTCGGGCGTCGCCGCCGGGCAGATCACCGGCGGCGCGATCACCGCCTTCGTGATCACCGCAGGACTCGTCACCGGCTCGTTCGGGGCGCTGACCGAAGTCTATGGCGACCTGCTGCGCGCCTCGGGCGCGGCCAGCCGGCTGGCCGAACTGCTCCAGCAGGAGCCGGACATCGCCGCCCCCGCCAACCCGGTCGCGCTGCCCAGCCCGGCCGAGGGTGCGATCGCGTTCGACGCGGTCACCTTCCGCTATCCCACCCGCCCCGAAGTCTCTGCGCTCCAGGATTTCTCGCTGTTCGTCGCACCCGGCGAGACGGTGGCGGTGGTCGGTCCCTCGGGCGCCGGCAAGTCCACCCTGTTCCAGCTGCTCCAGCGCTTTTACGATCCCGAGGCGGGCGAGATCCGCATCGACGGCGTCGCCATCCCCAGGGCAGACCCGGCGGACGTCCGCGCCCGCATGGCGATGGTGCCGCAGGAAACGGTGATCTTCGCCGCCAGTGCGCGCGACAATCTGCGCTACGGCGCCTGGGAGGCCAGCGACGACGCGATCTGGGCCGCCGCCGAAGCCGCCAACGCCGCCGAATTCCTGCGGGTGCTGCCCGAGGGACTCGACACCTTCCTCGGCGAAGGCGGCGCGCGTCTGTCGGGCGGGCAGCGCCAACGGCTCGCCATCGCCCGCGCGCTGCTCCGCGACGCGCCGATCCTGCTGCTCGACGAAGCGACCAGCGCGCTCGATGCCGAAAGCGAGAAGCTGGTGCAGGATGCGCTGGAACGGTTGATGCAGGGCCGCACCACGCTGGTGATCGCCCACCGCCTCGCCACGGTCCGCGCGGCCGAACGGATCATCGTGATGGATGCCGGCCGTATCGTGGAGACCGGAAGCCATGCCGAGCTGGTCGCGCAGGGCGGCCTCTATGCCCGGCTGGCGGCACTGCAGTTCAACGAGAGCGCCTAGGCCGCAAGCGCTTCCCGCGCGCTCAGCCACTCGGAAAACGCCGGCGCCTCCAGCGGCCTAGCGAACCAATAGCCCTGCGCTTCCTCGCACCCCATGTTCGTGAGGATCGCGGCAGCCGCGTCGGTTTCGACGCCCTCGGCAACGACGTGGTGGCCAAGCTTGTGGATCAGGTCCGTCATCGTCTCGAGCAGCACATAATCGGCGCCTTGCGTCTCGTGCAGATCCCGCACGAAGGCCTGGTCGATCTTGACCACCTTCGCCGGGACCTGCTGGAGATAGGCAAGGCTGCTGTGTCCGGTGCCGAAATCGTCGATCGCCAGCCCCACCCCGGCGCCAGCGAGTTCGCGCAGCATCGCCAGCGCCTTTTCCGGCTGCGCCATCATCGCGCTTTCGGTCAGCTCGATCTCCAGGCGTTCGGGCCGCACCTGGCGCGCGAGCAGCGCCAGCTGGATGCGCTGGATCAAATCCTGCTCCATCAGATTGGCGGCCGAGATGTTGATCGAGAGCGTGAGGTCGAGCCCCGCCGCCTGCCACCGCGCCAGCTGGTCGAGCGCATGGTCCAGCACCCACTGCGTCGCAGGCCGGGCCAGCGCGGTCTGTTCGATGATGGGGATGAATTCTCCCGGTGACACATCGCCCAGCAGCGGATGACGCCAGCGCAGCAGCGCCTCCGCCCCCACGCAGCGTCCCGTCGCGAGATCGACCCGCGGCTGGTAGACGAGCCGCAGTTGCTCGTCCGATTCCAGCGCCGCGCCGAAATCCTGGAGCAGGTCATAGTGGCGCCGCATCTCACTGTCGCGCGCGGTGGAATAGAGCGCGATCGCGCCATCCACCCGGCGTGCGTCCTGCGCCGCGCTGGCGGCACCGCGTAGCACATCCTCCGCCGTCACCTCGCCCAGACGGAAAGGCCGCAGCCCGATCGCGACGCTCGTGACGAACCGCACGCTGGACGTCGCGCGGATCCGCTCGAAGCCCTGTTCCAGCAGCGGCACATAGGTGTCGATGACGACGTCCGGCGACGACAGGAACGCAAACTGGGTCGTGCCGACGTGATAGGCGGTGCGACCGGGTCCGAGAATGCCCTGAATCGCGACCGACGCCTCGCGGATCATCTCGTCCAGCCGC
>JAIYAA010000257.1 GCA_027489295.1 Sphingomonadales bacterium
CTCCAGGCACCCACACCACACCCCCCTCCAGGAGCCCCCCCCCCGGGGGCCGCGACCCACAGCAAGCCTCGTGCCAGCCCCGCTCCGTGCTCCGTGCACCAAGGTGGTGCGTGTCTCCTTGGTACCTCCCTGCCCCTCGGACGGGTGCCTTGCTACCCTAGCCCCGGTCGACCGTGAAACGTCGTGGCGGTACCTCCCGTGGCCTTGGGGCGTATGTTGGTTTCACGCAACGCCTTGAGCCCCCGTCCGGCTACCGTTCGTCGCCCCTGGCACGCCGCTTGCCCCGCAAGACTCGTGCCTGACAAGCCTTGTCACCGTATGACGTCCTTGGTCACCCCCGCAAGACTCGTGCCTGACAAGCCTTGTCACCCCGGCTGGCACGCTTCTTGCCATATCCCCCCTTCGTACCCCCCGTGGGGGCTGGCACGCCGCTTGCTTACTTTTTAGGTACCCCCCACCCCTGCGCCCCTTAGGAGCCCCCCATGCTAAACGCCCCCCTCGACCGCCACGCCGCCCTCGACCCGATCGCCGCTAACGCCGACCGCGACCCGTGCGACCAAGCCCCGATCGCCGCCGCCGTCGCCGCCCTGCTCGCCCTGCCGCACGACGCCACCCCCGACGCGCAGGAGGGGGCCGCCGAGGCGCTCCTGATGGTGCTCCTGGACCAGGGGTGCCTGATGTGCGGCGAGGAGCAGGAAGCGTACCTCGAAACCGACGGCTTCGCGTTTGACGGTAACGTCCGCGTCCCCGGCTTCGGCTGGCTGGCGGTCGCTGCTGACGGGTCGGTCCAAGCGATCCCCGACGCCGAGTAAGGCCCACGCGACCCACGGGGGTCGCCCTAAGCGCACGCTGGCACGCCGCTTGCTTGTTTTTAGGGCGCATTCCGCGCAGAACCGAGGAACCTACCATGTCGAACGCCACCCCCGCCCCACGCAAGACACGCGCCCCCGTGCGCGCCCTGAACCACGACGCACACACGGTCGCCGCAGCCGCGAAGGCCGAAAAGGAACGCAAGGCCGCGAGTAAGGCGGCGCTGCGCGCAGCCGCGAAGGCCCAGAACGAGGCCACGTATAACGGTAAGGACGAGGTGACCCCCGCCCACGACGCCCACGTTAACACGTGGCACGAAGCCCGGGTCGCCGATCGCCACGCAGCCGAAGCGCTCGCATACCGCACCACGCTTGAGGAGGACGCACGAAGCCTGGGTCACGACACCCCCGAAGCGGTCGCCGCTTACGTGGCTGAGCAGTTGGCGCCCCCCGCAGACGAGGGTAAGCAAGGCTACTGCGGTCCGATGGTGGCGTTGAAGACCGCCCGCCTGTCGTACGTCAAAGCTGCTAACGGCATCGCGTGTAACGGTGACCGCTTGGCGACGATCTGCGGCGCACACAAACGCGAAGACACGGTCGCCGCCTTGATCCTGGCTATGGCGCTCGAAGGCAACCCCTACTTGCACCTGAACCCGGGGCAACAGTCGATGAATCTGCGGAACAAGGCACGCCACGCGATCGCCAATGGCATGCTGAGCTTCGAAGCCATCGAACGCGCCTACGCCCTGGTGACCGGCTGATTAAGGGGGGTTGACAGCCCCCGGTGACCGTGTTTTAATCAAGGCATGTCGAGAGGCGTACCACCCTTCATAGTTGAATAGGAGTTCAGAATGACCAAGACCACCCCCCCAGTCCGTGCTTACAACGTCGCACTCGCGAGCATCAAGCAGCAGCAACAGGAGTTGCACAGCCTGTCGACTTGGCTGGCGAAGCACCAGAAAGCTGCTAACGCGCTCGCGAAGCGCTTCGAGAAGCTCCCAGGCGACATGAACACGAGCAAGCACAGCCCTTACGCGTACGCCAGCCTGCGGCACAACCATTTCACTCTCGGGGTTTCGTGCTACAACGTGACCGGCTTCAAGTGCGAGGAACTGGCGAAGGTGCTGGAACTGTTCGTTGATGCGGACCGCATGACGACCAAGGACTACGCCGAATCGATGAATCGCGAGTTCACGTTCGAATGGGACGTTGAAGGTGGCGTGCTGCGCGTCCGGGTTGACGTTTACGTCCAGTCCAACAGCCCCACGTGCGTGCGAGTGTTGAAGGAGACCAAGGTCGTCACCCGCGAAGACCACGTTTACGAGATGGTCTGTGTCGACGAAATCGAATTCGTTGGCGCCGTCACTGACGACGAAGGAGTCTGAAATGAGCGCCACGAAGCTAGCCGAGGCGCTGCGCTGGTGGCTCACTGCCGACGACCAGATTGATTACGACGCATGGGTTGAAGAAGGCGTCGAGTTTGCCCGCGAAGCACTCGCCTCCTGCGAGGCCCAGGCAGAGGCAAAGCCTGCCCAAGCGCATCAGGCCGAGCCTGCGCCTGCTGTTGAGCCGACTGAGCCCGGTTGGTACGTTGTGCTCCCGCCCGACTTCGACAAGCCGACTATTCGAGCCTTCGGTAAAGACCATCAATGGTGGATACCGCTCGGCAAGGGTAACGGCGAGGACGGCTGGGTGACTGGCCGCCCATACAAAAACTGGGTCGGCCCCATCGCCACGATCGACGATGAGCAACCGTTCCGCGCAGCACCCGCAGCGCCTGCCCCTGCCGGCGAGGAGGGCAAATGAGCAAGACCAAATTCCAATTCACGTGGCCACTGCCGAACTTCAAGATTGTGGAAGCTAAGGAATTCTGGCGCGAAGTTTCGGTCTACGGTTGCCCACCATCCTTCCATGTGCCTGCGCAGCAGATCGGTGATTCGTGGGCAACCGTCTTGGCGTTCCATGTGAATCGTTACGACCTCCACGGTGGCGGCTTCGCAGTGATGGTGTACTACAGCGGCCCGAAGGCTGGTACTCAGGAGTACGCGACCTATCGTGAATGTGACCACACGTTCGTCGCGCAGAATCTCGGTCGCTGCTATAACGCGTACACCTGCTCGAAGTGCGGTGCGTATTACACGGTCGATTCTAGCGACTGATTGCCGAAGGGGGATTGCTCCCCCACTCCTCCCGTGTTTTAATAGAGTTTAGTCGATAGTCTCAAGGAGCTCCGAATGCGCTACAATTACCAACCCGACAGCAAACGCGTCGCCCGTCTCAAGGCTGCATTCGGTGCCTTCATCGACTTCGTCACGGCTGCTGCCATCGTGCTGACCGCCTTCATGCTTTCCCTAGCCCTGTGAGCCGAACATGAACCCCAAGTCCATTCACCCCCTGATTACCATGATCCACGGTGCTTTCATTCAAGCACGGGTCGAGAAGCAAGCCGCCCAAGCGAAGGCGATGTCCAATCCGAACAACGTCGGCTGGCACAAGCAACACACGAACGAGAAGGCTCGTTTGCGTCGCGAGTCCAAGCGTATGATCAGCGCTCGTCAACTGAAGAAAATGCAGAAGACCAGTCGACGCGCCCTCAAGGAAGCTGACACCTATTGATTCCTAGCCCACTGGGTCGACGATTCATCGGCGTCGATCCAGCCCCCTGTTCCCGATGAAACCCGCCACCCTGGAGTACCCTATGAGCAAGAACCCCGCCAAGTCCCCCGCAAAGTCCCCGAAAAAGGCCAAGACCACCGTTGAAGAGGGGATTGACAGCCCCGATACGCCTGCCGTACAATCGGGCTTCTCCGTTTTCAACCCGCAACCCGCCAAGGAACTTTCCATGTCCACCAAGACTGCCCCCCTATCTGACGAAGACAAAGCCAAAATCGCCGCCGTGAAGGCTGAAAAGGCCGCTGCCAAGGAGGCCGCTGCTGTCAAGAAGCTCGCTGAAAAGTATGAGCGTGAAATGAAGGCCGCTGCTGCTGCCGATGCCAAGGCTCTCGCCAAGGCTGAGCGTGCTGCCAAGACCGCCGAAAAGAAGGCCGCTCGCGACGCTGCTGCCGAAGAAGCCAAGGCCAAGGGCTTGAACTACAACGGTTCGATGCTCGCCCTGCGCGACGCCAAGGCTGCCTACGTCAAGGGCGCAAATGGTCGTCTGCGCTCTACCGACGAATTGGCTGTTGTGCTTGACGCCGTCCAGCCTCTGGGCACTGTCGCCCTGATCAAAGAACTGCTGAAGCCTGAAGTTGACACCTACGCCGCCCTGAATATCGGCCAACAGTCGATGAACTGGCGTAACCGTCTGCGCGGCGCGATCCGTAAGGGTGTCGTGACCATGGAGCAAGTGGTCGCTGCTCGCGACGCGGGCAATTACACCGCCCCGACGCTGGAAGCACGCGCTGTTGCTGAGCAGAAGGCCCAAGAGCGCGCAGCCAAGAAGGCCGCAGCCGACGCCATCAAGGCTGCCAAGGCTGCCGAAACCGCCCCGGTCTAACCAGACCAAGACTGGCCCCCTTAAGGGGCCGTCCCCATAGCTCTATAGGAATTCACCGTGACCTGGAACCCCTTTGCCGTCTGGTTTCGCCACCCCACGCCAGATGAAATGATCTCGCAGCAGCTGTACGAGGCGCGCATCAATTATCTTCACCACATGGCCGAGGCTGAGCATCACCTCGCTCTGTCCGAAATGTACCAAACCCGCTGCTTGCGCTTGGAAGCGATCGGCAGGGGCAGTTCGAAATGAGTGTCCTCCGAACCGATCTCAACACCCTTGCCAAACGACTCACCGCAGGGCTCGAAGACCAGTTGACTTGGGCCATTGAAGAAGAATTGAAAACTCACATGGCGCCTATCATAACCAAAGTTGCCCGACAGATGGCACAAAATCTTCACGGACGTATTTCTGCATATAACGATTTCAGAGATGCGGAAATCAAAGTGACGCTGGTTCTGGACGGTAAATCGGAAGTCGTGGAGCCCGATGATGAATAACCAGATCAAGGTCACCTTCGACGCGAAGACCAAGCGGCTGGTCTGCTTGGCCCCCTTCCACATGGTCGATGTTTTGCGTGGCTGGCCATCGCGCCGCTTCGACACGAAGTCCAAGACTTGGCGCATGGCTCTGGTCAAGGCTAACATCAAACATCTGGAGAACACCCGACACTTGTACGAGTACCAGATCGACGAGGCGGCCGATGAAGCCATCAAGAATTTTGCTGCCCTGGTCGCTGCCCCAATTCACGTGCCGTTTCCCTACCACCTGCACGACTTTAAAAAAGCGAAGGTGCCGTACGAACCCATGGCTCACCAGGGCCGGATGCTTGACATGGCTTGGAACCTCAAGTCTTGTGCGTGGTTCGCCAAGATGGGTACGGGCAAGACCTTTGCTGCGATTCACCTCGCCATGGCTCGTTGGGCTTCGGGACAGATTGACGCCGTGATGGTCATTTGCCCCTCTACCCTGCGCGCTACGTGGGAGAAAGAGCTTGTGAAGTTCGCCACCTACGAGTACGACTACCGCTACCACGCGACCAAAGCCCCTTGGCTGAAAGCTTTTTATGCCGAACGACCCAGGTACCCTAAAGAGCCCCTTCCCATTCTTGCGGTGTCCGTCGAAGGTCTGGGCGTGTCAGAATCGCTTTTCGATTCAGCCTGTGGCTTCCTGGTCGGACGTCGCGTCCTTGTTATCTGCGATGAATCGAGCCGAATCAAGAATCCTGATGCTAAGCGCACGCAACGGGCAATTACGATTGGAAGCGCTGCCGAATATCGAATGATCTTGAACGGGACCCCACTGGCCCTGGGCATTCAAGACACTTGGGCGCAGTACGAGTTCTTGGACCCTAACATCATCGGGACTGGTGATTATTGGGCTTTTAGGACCCGGTATCTCGTGATGGGCGGCTTCGAGCAAAAAGAGATTGTCGGCATTCAGAACATGGACGAGTTGATGCCCGCCCTGCTGCCATACACGATCGAGGTAGGCAAGGACGTTCTCGGGTTGCCTGAGAAGATGCTTACAGAGCGTACTGTCCAGATCACCGCGATGCAGCGCCGACTGATTCGCAGTGTGGTCAAGGCCAGCGGCACCGATCCGGAATTGCCGATGATGAAAGTCACGAACTCGCTTGAGAAGGTGTTGCGGTGCCGCCAGATCGTTGGGGGCTGGCTACCCAAGGCCCGAGTTGAGAAGCATACCGTTGACGGGGTTGAAGTTGAGATCATTAAAACTGATATGGTGCCGCTGGATGAGAATCCGAAGATGGACGCCATGTTTGACTTGTTTGAGGACAATTATGCCGGGTCTAAATTCATCATCTGGACGACTTTCATCCACGAAGTCGAAGCTATCCGGGATCGCTTGGTGGCAAAGTATGGCTCCACCACAGTCGAGTGTTATTATGGTTCCACGGCCATGGAAGATCGATCAAGGATTGAGGACCGCTACTGTCGTGATCCTAAAATGCGATTCTTCGTGGCAAATCCTGCTACCGCAGGTCTTGGACTCACTCTCATCTCAGGAGAAAACGATGTTATGGTCTACTATTCGGGGACTAATGCATACATTGATCGCGCACAATCGGAAGACCGGTCGCATCGCTTGGGTCAGCACAATGCCGTAGCAGTCGTGGACATGGTCGCGGACAAGACTATCGACAATTTGATCGTGGCGTCTATTCGCGAGAAGATGAGCATTGAGGAGTACTTTCTGGCCCAGGTCAAGAAGGGCACTAACCTTGATAAGTTGCTCCTCGGTGAGGAATAGACCTACCCCCGCCCCCCGGGGCGTGATATACTGACGGCTCAGTCGGGTCGTCATAGGATATAGGAGTTCAAAATGAAAAAGCCCATTTGTTGGGTCGTGAAAGAGCAGATGTTGCGCGGCGTTGGCGACGGTGGCTCTGCTCCCGTAGATTACACACCTGCGATGAACTACGGTGACATTGAATTCATCACGACGCATGATATGCCGATGTACGGACGCTCTGCGGTTCAAGATGCGTGGAACGACGATGTTCAGCGTTTCGTGACTGCTTACGACTCGCAGCAAGATTATATCATTTGCACCGGCCAGCCGATGGCAATTCTGACTATCGGGTACGCCCTCGGGCGTGCCGGCAAGTGGCCCCGTTTCCTCGTTTGGCGTCGTGAGGAAAACAAATACCGTGTCGTCCATTTCGATGGCACGGCGATTGACGCTGTTCAACTGGCATAGGATATAGAAATGACACGCAAACTACCGCCCCCCCCCAACGTGCTGACCAATTGCACTGTGATCAATAGCAGCCCCGCCAACGAACACACTCGGGCCGCCGTGATCGCACTCGCAAAAGCGGCAAAAGCCAATGCAAAAGCGATCGGAATCATTGCTGTCGCACTGAAAGGTTCGAATTCGCACATGGAAGCCGGCTTCAAGATCGGGGCCTCGGAATGAGCACTGACCAACTCCGCGCCCTGTGCGCCGAAATGCGCGACCTGGAGTCCCGCAAAGAAGCTCTCGAAGAGCAACTGTCCGCCATCAACAAAGCGCTCGACGGTTTGCGCCTGGGCGACATCCCGACCTTGATGGAGAGCCTCGGCGTCAAGAATGCGACGTTCGAAGGCTTGGGGCGGGTTCAGTTGGCGACCGATCTCTACGCTTCGACGCGGGAAGGCCAAAAAGCCGCTGCGATGCAATGGCTACGTGATACGGGTTACTCGGGCATGATCACCGAGACCTACAACGCGGGTACTCTCAAGGCGCTTTTCCGACGCCTTCTTTCAGCTGGCGTCGACATCCCAGACGACATCTTCAACGTCTCCCCGTTCGTTCGTGCCAGTATCGTCAAAGCCTGATATGTCATTTCTCACAGTTCCATTGATCATCGTCGGCATCATTGTCGTGGCGCTGTTCACTGTCGGTAACGATTAATTTCCCCCAAACCTTCGCTGTCCTGGCTCGGGGCACAGTAGCGAAGTTCATTCCGCCCCTGCAAGAAAGTAAATCATGGCTACCAAGTCCAAAGCTACCGAAGTTGTCGCAACCAATCCGTTCCAAATGACGGAAGGTGTCCCTAGTTACATCAACCAAGGTGTCTCCCGTGGCTCCGAGGAGGTCAAGTCCACCGATATGGTGTTGCCGCGCCTGGAACTCATCCAAGCGCTGTCACCCATCAAGGACGAGAACCCCGAGGAGGCCAAGGAAGGCTACCTGTTCAACAGTGTCACTCGCGAGATTATCGGTGACCACGCTTACTTTGTCCCCGTATATTTCAAGATGGAGTACCTCGTCTGGAAGGACCAGGACAAGGGCGGCGGCTTCTTCGGTTCGTTCGCCAGCGAAGGCGAGGCCAAAGATCGGGTCAACGAGGCTATCGCAGCCGGTGAGAGCCCTGACGACCTGGAAATCGTTGACACCCCGGTGCAGTACGGCTTGCGTGTCCAACCCGATGGCCAGTCTGAGCAGATCGTGATTTCCATGGCCAAGACCAAGGCCAAGGTGTCGCGCAAGTGGAACGCCATGATCCAGATCGTGGGTGGCGACCGTTTCAGCCGGGTCTACAAGCTGTCCTCGTTCAAGGACGAGAACGCCAAGGGCCAGAAGTTCTTCAACTTCGTGGTCCAGCCAGCCGGGTTCACCCCCGAGAAGGCATACCGCGAAGCTGAGCGTCTGTACGAGATCCTCAAGACGCAGGAATTCCGCGTTGCCCACGAAACTGTGGTCGACAACGAAGCCCAGCAGAAGTCGAGCGAGCGCGGCGAGATTTAAATGATCCTCCCTCCCACTGACGGTGTGCTTCTCGCAGTTGCCTGCTGTTAGTGGGTTTCCCGGGGGCGGCTAACCCCGCCCCCGTTTTTTTATAGGACATAGCATGCAATTACCCCGTATTGACCCAGGAATCGTGATCGGCCTCGATTACGAAACCACTGGGCTTGAATACTGGCAGCCGGATTTCCGCGTCCTAGGTGTCGCTGTGGCGGTGCCACGGGCGTCTTGGTACTTTGACATCCGCACGACACCAGGGCTGATCCCCTGGTTGAAAGATCTGCTTAACGGACGCGAGGCCGCTGCACACAACGCGCAGTATGAAGTTCAGTGTACCCGAGTGCTTGGGATCGACCCCCGTAAGACCCGGTGGTGGTGCACGATGGTGCACGCCTGTTTGATTGACGAGCACCAACTGACTTACAATCTGATCTCGGTTGCCGGTCAGGCTGGTGTCGACTCTCAGAAGGCTGCTCGCCTGGAGGAGCTACGCGTAGCGATGGGGTGGGCGACCACAGCCGAGGTACTGCGGCGCATGGCGGACATCCCATCGGATACTCCAGCACTGGCCGCCTACGCTACTTCGGACGCGGAAGACGCCCTGGCTATTCGGAACATGCAAGTGGCGGAGGTCGACCGACAGAATCTTGAGGTCGTTTCTCACCTGGAAATGGACCTGCTGCCAGTATTGGCGGACATGTCCTGGACTGGGATTCGTGTTGACTTACAAGCCGCCCACGACGCCATCCCCAAGCTCGATGCGAAGGAATTGACCTACGCCGCCGAGATCAAGGAACTGACCGGCTGTGCTAATCCTGCTGTGTTTGTGAACTCGTCTAAGCAGATGCGGGAGTTCTTCAAACCCGAACCTATCAGCAAATTTCAATGGAGGTTGATCGATGGAACGATTGTCGGACCGACGAAAGGTGGCGCCTCGCCATCGCTTAACCAAGATGCGATGCGCGAAATACAGCATCCGCTGGCCCAGAAGGTACTGGGTTATCGCAAAACGCTCAAGCTTCGGGACACTTTCATCCGAGGACATGTTATCGGAAGTGCTGATGGGGACGGGTACGTACACACCCAGTTTAATCAGGCCCGCAATGACGCTGATGCTGGCACGATCACCGGGCGGCTGTCTTCGACTGATCCCGCGCTTCAACAGATAACGGCACGGGACAAGGAGAATGCCAAGATCCTACGTTCGTTGTTCTTGCCCGATGACGGTGATCAATGGATGTGCGCCGATTATAATCAGGTCGACTTCCGATGTGGTGCACACTTACAGAATGATCCGATGGTCTTGCAGGCGTACGCTGAGAACCCCAAGCTCGACTATCATCAAGTCGTCTCGGACATGACCGGCATCCCCCGCAACCCGCCTTACGCTGGTGCCCCGAACACCAAACAGATCAATCTCGGTCTGTCGTTCGGGGCTGGGCAAGGCAAGCTCGCTTTTATGATGAAGATGCCGTACGAAGTCAAGGAATTGCGCGGCAAGATGTCATATGTCGCAGGTCCAGAGGCCGCCGCGATCTTTAATCTTTACCATTCTAAATTACCTGCTGTGAAGAAATTCATGGAGAAAGCTAGCAATGTCGCTAAACAGACAAATTATGTTAAAACTGCTACCGGTCGTCGTTTACGTTTTCCTCGTGGTATGGGTGCTCACAAAGCCGCTGGTCTACTTTATCAAGCGTATGCGGCGGATGTTCACAAATACGGGCTCGTCAAAGTAGACCGCCTGATCCGTGAACAGGGCATGTCCGCTCGCCTGATGATGTCATGCCACGACGAAATCGGTGTGTCGATGCAAGAAGACCCCGAAGTCCGCGATATGATTGTCCGGGAGTACACCGACTTCAGCCGTGATGAATCCCCGATTCGGATGCGCGTGCCCATTCTTGCGTCCGGTGATTTTGGTCCTAACTGGTATGAGGCAAGCAAATGAACCAGACACAGATGGAGTATGTCGGCAAGATCCCGGAATTGCGCGGCAAGACAGCGATCTTGCGGGGCGGAGAGGACGTCCTGAAAGGGTTCGTGGTCGCCAATAGACAAAAGTATGTGCTGGCCCAGTTCCTCGACGAGACCACATATAACGGTGTGAGAATGGACCACGGATGGCACCATTTCGCGCTGAACGATTTCACCCCCCTGGGCAGCAAGCCCGTTTTCTAAGGAGTTAACATGGCACACCGAATTAACATGGTTCTGGACTTGCAGTACGGTAGCACCGGCAAGGGCCTGATCGCGGGCTGGATGGCCAAACGCCATGATTATGACACCGTGGTTTGTGCTTTCGCGACCAACGCGGGACACACTTACATCGACATCGAACGCGGTATCAACATGATGACCCAGCAGCTGCCGACCGCAATCAGCAGTCCGACTGTGAAGAGCGTTTTGATCGGCCCTGGTGCCGCGATCTGCGCGGACACGCTTGAAGGCGAACTCGACCGCTACGCCCATATGATGGTAGGCAAAAGGCTCATGATTCACCCCCAAGCGGCGGTTGTGGAGCAGTACCACGCTGATTATGAATTGGGTGATGGCCGCACGAAGATGGGCAGCACCGCTAAGGGCGTCGGCGAAGCGTATATCGAGCGCATGCGCCGCAATCCCGCCACGAACAACACAGTTCGGAACCGCTGGGCAACCAGCGCGCCGCGACTGCTTAAGTATGTCGTGACCGAGCACGAGTACCGGGAGACGTTGAACACATCGCAGCACGTGCTGATCGAGGGTGCGCAGGGTTTCAGCCTTTCGATGTACCATGGTCAATACCCGTACGTTACCTCTCGTGACGTCACACCATGGCAGGTCGCCGCCGATTGCGGGCTCCCTTTCAAATGGGCGCCATATATTAAAATAATCGGTACGTTGCGGACCATGCCGATTCGAGTCAACAACCGTGACGGCTCCTCGGGGCCGTGCTACCCAGACCAAGTTGAACTCGACTGGTCCAAGATGATGATGCCGGCTGAACTGACAACTGTTACCAAGCTGCCGCGTCGAATCTTTACGTTCAGTCAACAACAATTGGACGAGGCTCTGTTCCACTGTGGCGGGTACTGGACGAGTGCCGATCTGTTCTTGAATTTCTGCAACTACATTGACAAGTCGGAACTGCAGCCGTTGATCGACGCTATCCGCACTCCGACTGAGAAACGGCTGAACGCCCCACGAGTGCGCTGGCTGGGCTGGGGTCCGGATGACTCTCAAGTCGAAATGCTTGGCGAGTGGAGCTTCTGATGCTATTCAATCCTCGCCCCACGACAATCGATCATCTTGCCTCTGAGGTCCAAATGCAGGCCGATGGGCTGTTCCCGCACCGCACCGACGACAGCATGTTCAAGAAGCTGTTTAGCGAGATCGGAGAATTGGCCGAGAACCCGTCCGAAGACGAATGGGCCGATGTTGCTATCATGCTGCTCGATTTCGGCGCTCGAAAGAGATTCGACATGGAGGGCGCAATCAGGCGGAAAATGGCCATCAACCAGAACCGCAAATGGATCACGATCAACGGTGTCAGCCGCCACATCCCCTGTGCCCCTGGCCCCATCCAAATGCTTGACGGAGAATCCGATGAATAAAGCACACCTAGAAGCCATGTTTCGCATGCCCCCCGAAAGTCGGGCGATAGAGGCGATCACTCGTTTCGCATCTGTGAAGCGGTGGCACATGATCGATACCACCAAGACCCAGAGCGTGGCCGAGCATTCCGCGAACGTGGCCTTACTGGCTCGGTACATCGCAGCGACCGCACCCGGGATTTATTTCGGGAACCCCGCGTCAGTTGCCGGATGTGCCTTGGTTCACGACCTGGAAGAGGTGTTCACGGGAGACATCCCAACGCTCACGAAACGGGTGCTCTCAGGGGTAAATGAACTCGAAGCGCAAGTGATGCCCAGGGTCTTTTTAACGGACCACGCTGGTCCGGAATCTGTCGCGCCCCTGATCAAACTCTGTGATTTGGCCGACGCGGTCCGGTTCATCCGGATTTACGGAATTGGCCCCGAGGCGGTGTGGGCCAGAGAAGGACTTGAGCGACAACTGGCCGACATATTCCGCACTACTGAAGAAGTTTGGCCGGAACATGTCTTCATCAAGGTCTTAAGCACCATCTACGAGTACATGGGTGCATGAATAAGCGTGAACTCGAATTCAGGAAGAGTTTAACCCGTGCGATGGTAGGGGCTTGGACCCCGACCATCCACGTGGAGAACCATTTGAATCCTGGGGTTCCTGATTTGTCGTTTGTGTTGGCCGCACCAGACTGTGAAACGGGATGGCTCGAACTCAAGGCCATGCCTTGGGCGAAGAAGCTTTCGATCACGATTGAACCCGGCCAACACTCCTGGATGGAAGCCCATGCGGATAGAATACCGGCTTATTTCTTGATAGAGGTAAGCGAGAAACTGTACTTGCTCCACGGTAGGTTCCATGGTAGACTGATCGACCCGATCACCCCCGACGATCTGGCGTCACTGAGCTACCGGGAATTTTTTAGCGTTCAAGACCGGGCACCGATACTGTCGGCGTTGTGGTCTATCACAAATAGAGGCCGCTTTGGCACAACACAAGTACTACGATGACGTCAAACCTTCTATCGCCATTAAGAAGGCTCTCGATGTCCTCTTCGCCCCGGGTGACGTCTTCGAAGTCAGAATACCGAAGACCAAGGCTGGAACTCTTAGTGGATATTTCAGCGACACTGCGGTGGCTGCCACTTACATCGCTCGGGAAAATGGTAAGCACCCCGGCATCTACGTCACAGCGAATCCCGTAAAAGCCGCGATCTCGGCACGATCCGAGAACCAGTTAGCGATTTCCCAGGTCACGACGAACGACTCCGAGATCGAAGCTCGGCGATGGTTCCTTCTGGACTTTGACCCGGTCAGACCGACCGGTATCTCCTCGACGGATGGCGAACTCGCGAAAGCGAAGATGGTCGCTGAGAATGTCGCCGATTGGCTAGCATCGGTGGGCTGGCCAGAGCCGGTTCAGGCGATGAGTGGCAACGGTTGGCACTTGATGTACCGGGCGGACCTGCCGAACGACGATGCGACGCGGATAGATGTCGAATTCGCGACGAAGATGTTGGCGTCGATCTTCAGTGACCCAGCAGTGTCGGTTGATGTAAGCGTCTACAACGCCTCCCGGATCTGGAAGGTCTACGGCACGGTTAGTGCAAAGGGATCATCGACCGAGGACCGACCGCACCGAGTCGCACACTTAGTCAAAGTTCCCAAGCACGGTATACTGCTCACTAAAGAGCAAATCGAGAACGTCGCCCGCCCCCTGAGGGATGCGAAGTCCGAAGAATTTAAGGATATGACTGGGGAGTTTATCCTCGACATGTCCAAATGGCTCGCAGATCGCGGGCAGACAGTCACAAGTGGTCCGCGCCCCCTATTCGGAAACGAAGGCCAGAAGTGGACCATTAGCCGGTGCCCGTTCAACCCGCAACACACAGACCCCCTAGTCGGGCTCGTTAACAACCGCCCCGTCTATCGGTGCCTGCATAATTCTTGCTCCGCCTTTCGGTGGAAGGAATTCCGCGAGAAGGTTGACCCTACTTACAAAGATCCCGAGACTGTCTATGCCCGACTGAAAGAGTGGTGCGATGGTGAAGCTCCTGAAATCGACAAAGACCTCGTGCAAGCCGCGTGTGCCACCACACGGAAGCTGGACGGGATTATTAAACGCCTTCGCAAAGAATCACCGCGTGCCCGTGTTGTCGAACTGGAAGAGCACATCAAACTGGAGCGCCGCCGCTTCATTCGCGACACCATTGGGGAGAATCAGGAGAAAGGCAACCTCGTTGGGTTGCTGAACCGTGTGCGGGCTTATCAGGCCGAGGGCGCTGTTCCGATGTTCTGGGTTGCCGAGTATGACCACCGAATCCGAGTGGGTGCAGTTGGGGACATCGAGTGTCCGAAAGCCACCGAGGCCGACGAAATCGCTTTGATGTTCAAGTTCCATGCGCAAGGAGACTCTTGGGTAAAGCAAATGCACTGTGGTCAAGTCATCCGCCAACTGGCCGAGGAATATCGAGTGAACCCACTCAAGGTAATGTTGAAAGCCAAGCGATGGGATGGAACCGAACGACTGAGCATCTGGTTGCCGAAGTATATGGGTACGGAAGATAGTGAGTATACCCGGGCGATCGGTCGGAAGTGGATGATCTCAGCCGTAGCGCGGGGTATGGACCCCGGCTGCCAAGCGGACCACATGCTCATTCTAGAAGGAAAGCAGGGCGTAGGTAAGTCCCAAGCCGCTCGTATTCTCGGGGGACAGTTTTACACCGAGTACTCAGGCAGCGTGCGGGGACAAGGGGCACAGCGCGATATGGTCGCCGTGATCCTTGGTAAGATGGTGGTCGAGATGTCGGAACTAGCGAGCTTGAGGAAGGCCGACATGGAATCGCTCAAGGCGATGCTGACGACCTGCTCGGATGATGTCCGACTTAGTTATGAACGTGACGCTAAATCATATCCCCGGACTTGCGTTTTCCTCGGCACGACTAATGAGATGAATGGTAACTACATCTTGGACCCGACCGGCGCACGCCGATTCTGGCCAGTGGCAGTTGGCACTCATGCGAAGGTACGGACAGACTTACTGAAACAGGACGTTGAACAACTGTGGGCCGAAGCTGTCGAAGCTTATGAAGGCGGCGAGGATTGGTACACAGTACCCACGGACCAAGTGCTCGAACAACAGTCTGCACGCCAAGTTCTGCTTGAGGACGCCGACCCCTGGTACCAGAAAGTGCGGGAGTCACTCACGAACCCGGACTCGTTTGTCGAGGTCTTCCATGTGCGTGATGAATACACTAACGGGATGCCGAATGGGCAGCACATCGTCCGAGCCGGCGCGATTCATTCGATTCTCGGGATTGTCCTCGGGATCGACACTGCCCGTCAAACGGCGATCGACAGTTCGCGGGTCCGCCAGATCCTGGTCGGGCTTGGATTCAGGAAAGTACGCCCCGCCAAAGGATGGATGGGCAATTCCTACGCTTACGACTTGACCCGTGAAGCGCAACCGCACCTATGGTCCGCCATCATCGGCGCACACAAATCAGTTAAATTCCCCAAACCAGTTAGTGAAGAACAAAATGACAATCGTTGAAATTGACCGCATCTTGGCCGCCTACGAACGCACTGGCCTGCTAGGCACCATTCCCGAATCGAGGCGCATCGCCGCCGTAGCCCAAGCTTTAGGTATTGGCGAGGAGCTAGTTAAAGAAGCGCTGGAGGTTGAGGCATGAGCACCACGAAGCTAGCCGAAGCCCTGCGCGCCTTGCTCAAAATCCGCAACCGCCCAATACCCGCCTGCGACCCTGTGCGCTTGGAGGCAGAGGCAGCACTCGCCTCCTACGAGGCAGCCCAGGCAGAGGCAAAGCCTGCGCCCGCCTTTGGCTTGATCGGCTACTTGGTGCGGAGCAAAGCCCATGCATCAGAAGCTGTCGAGGCGGGTTGGGCTGAGCGGGACTTGGGCTATTTGTGGAGCTACATGCACGGCGTTGACGACCTGGAGGCCACGGAAGCGTGCGAGCGATTGGAGGTTGTTCGCCTTTTCGCCGCCGCACCCGCAGCGCCTGCCAACCTTGCGCAGACCATCCGAGGCATTACCGAGGCATACCGTGGCACAGATTGCGGCAAGTGCGCAGAGTCCATTGGCGACCGCTTGATTGAAGTCCTAGCAGCACCCGCAGCGCATGCCCAGGCTGCGCTGACTGATGCCGAGCTTGACGCCGCAATCCACGCAGCAGACCTCTACGCACGCGACTACGACGCACGCGAGTTTGGCCTGCCCATTCACTCCAAAGAGCATATGGCGCGAATGCGCGTAGCAATGCGTGTTGCCATCAAGGAAGCAAAATGAACAAAGCCACGATCAAACGCAAGATCGAAGACGGCCTGCAGTCCCAGGGTTGGCAAGTCGTTGGGCGTGGCGGCACATGGGCTGCTGCGCTTGCTCCGCTGCTCGCGTACCTTGGGAAGTCAACAAAGCCTGCGCCTGAGCTGCACCCCGTTGACATCTATGACTTTGCTGGCTGGCTTACCACCCGCCCTGGGAAGATGGATGTAGGGTCAAGCTGCGAAGCGGGGCCGATGGCTGAAGCCGTTGGCGAGTACCTGAGCGCCTATCCCGAACGGTTCCAGGCCGCACCCGCAGCGCCTGCCCCGCTGCCTCCACTGCCGCCAATCGACAACTACCTGCCAACTGATGGCCCGCGCTGGACGACTGCCAATTTCATCGCCTGCGTCGAACGTTATGCGGTGGACTACGCCCGCGCAGCCATCGCAGCCAGCAAGGAAACCAAATGAGCCCCGTACATCACAAGACCGGCAGCACAAACGCTGCTGATTGGGGAGCAAGCCCGGCACCCGCAGCGCCTGCCCAGCCACTGTACGAGGAACTACTGTTTTCGGTGGGCAACAAACACCCAGGCGAAACGCGCCACCAAACAGCGCTTAGGTACATCAGGCAAGCGGAGTCAGCCGGCATCGCAGCCAGCAAGGGAGAGAGCAAGTGACAACATTTGAAGACGCACTGCACCGCGCCCGTGCCGAAGCCTGGGAACAAGGCTTCTCCGCTGGCGAGCATTACGGGCGGCAGGACGAAAGATGCGACCCGATTTGGACGGCTGATTACGACAGGCCAAGCCGCCCTGAGAACCCGTTTCGATGGGCCAGCAAGGAGAGCGGCAAATGAGCACATCCAAAAAAGAGTGCAGTTGCCTTGGCGACGGCTTTATCGTGATTCTCCTTATGACGTGCCAAGGAATACTGTGGTTTGGCATTGGGCTGATGGTTGGGAAGATGCAGTGGCTATGAATCTACACATC
>JAIYAA010000356.1 GCA_027489295.1 Sphingomonadales bacterium
ACATTGCATAAACGTTCCCAGTCTGTTCTAGACCCGGAGGATTGGATGCTCACGCGCAAGCAGCACGAGCTGATCTGCTTCATTGCCGACCGCCTCGCCGAGACCGGCGTGTCGCCCTCGTTCGAGGAGATGAAGGAAGCGCTGGACCTCAAATCGAAGTCGGGCGTGCATCGGCTCATCAGCGCGCTGGAGGAACGCGAGTTCATCCGCCGCCTGCCAAACCGTGCGCGCGCACTGGAAGTGCTGCGCATGCCAGAACGTGGCGAGCGCAAGCCCGTCGCCAAGGTCGCGAAGCCCGCTACCCCTGCTGCCCCCGCATCGCTGCCGGCACCCGCCAACGACGTGGTCGAGATCCCGCTGCACGGCCGCATCGCCGCCGGTACCCCGATCGAGGCGCTGGAAGGCTCGACGATGCTGCCGGTCCCGGCCGCCCTGCTTGGCGCGGGCGAACATTATGCGCTCGAAGTGGCCGGCGACTCGATGGTCGAGGCGGGCATTCTCGATGGCGACTATGCGCTGATCCGGCGTACCGAAACCGCGCGCGACGGCGAGATCGTCGTGGCCCTGATCGACGAGGCCGAAGCGACGCTCAAATATTTTCGCAAGGAAGGCGCGATGGTCCGGCTCGACCCCGCGAACCGGGAATATTCGGCACAGCGCTATCGCCCGGATCAGGTGCGGGTGCAGGGCCGTCTGGCGGGGCTGCTGCGCCGATATTGATCCCGCAGCGGACGGGGGGCTTGGGTGCGGTGTCGCTCCAAGCCTGCTTCGCGTAAGGATAAGGCGGAAAAGGAAAAGCGCACAACAACGCCGAAGATCACCGCCGGCCTAGTTCCACCCCTTCGTCGTCGACTGATACGAAACGGATTGATGAAGCTTTTGCCAAGAGCTATTCTTAGTCTTCTGGTACCGGTATTGCGTTTCTAGCGCCCGGGAGTGCAGAGGAGACTTCGAATGCGTCTCTGGTGGTTTGCGATCAGCTTTCTTTCGATGCCCGCGCTGGCGCAGGAATCGCCCAAGACTGAATCCGCCAGGAGCGCGGTACCCAGCCGGAGCGGGACGGCAGATCCGATCGTGGTCACCAGGCAGAAGGCTCCCGATCCTGCGGTGGTCCGCGATCTTGTACACGCCATTACCCCCGTGGTGCCGTTCGAGGATCCGCTGCCGCGGTTCGATGCACCGGTCTGCTTCGCAACGATCGGGCTCGATCGTCCGACCCTGGAGCAGATCGGCGATCGGCTTGCGGAAAATGCCCAGCTTGCCGGGCTCAGGCTGGCCGGTACCAAGTGCAAACCCAACGTCGCAATTCTCTTCGTGAACGACGTGGACAACGCAGTGAAGACGCTGCTGGAGCGGCGCTGGTGGCTGTTTGGCGACAGAGTGCCTGCCGAAATCCGGACGATCACGCGCGAAACGGGTCCCGTGCGGGCGTGGAGCAACAGCGAGGTGCGGAGCCCGGAAGGCATGCCCCGCGGTGAGGGTGCGCTGGCGAAGAATTTGCCCGTCAACGAGGGCGTCGTCCTGACCAGCCCATTCGCCTCGCGCATCACCTCGCCAGTTCAGCGCGACATGCTGGTCTCGATCGTCCTGGTCGAACGCTCGGCAGTGATCGGCAAGACGACGACGCAGGTCGCGGATTATCTCGCAATGCGCACGCTGGCGGTCGTCCGGCCCAATCACGCGCATGGGCGGGAGACGATCCTCACACTGTTCGATGCCGGCATGACCAACCCAGCGGAGGAACTGACGGCGTTTGATCGCGGCTATCTAAAAGGCCTCTATGCGGGGAATGCGAACCAGTATGCGGCGCTCAAGATCGGCAAGATCACGCACGCCATCCTCGACGGCGCGGCACCACGCCCCCTCGCCACGTCCGGCCAGACCCAACCTTGATGACGGGCGATCGGGGACAACGGATCCACGCACCCGACGGACCTAGAGTCGCATATCCAGGCTGAGGGGCTTAGCAGCGGATGCTGCAAAAGGCTTTTGATGGCGTCGCCCGGCACCCGTGGACTCTGGTTTCGAATTTTCTTCGTCATTCCGTGCCTTTGTGGCAGTTTCTTGTTGAGCGTTAGGGAGTGGGAGCGATGCGCGGACAGCCTTGGGTGGTGCTCGCCAGCCTGCTGATGTGCGGTTCGGCGCTGGCGCAAGAGGCGGCGCAATCCGGGGCGACGACTGCACCTCCGCCGCAGACGGGTGCGACTAGCGACCCGATCGTCGTGACCGGCCGTCCGCTTCCGCCAAAAGAGGAAATCCGATCGCTGGCGCGCGCGATCACCCCGCCGAACGCGTCCAATACCCCATTGCCGCGCTTCCATGACATGGTGTGTTTCGGAAGCGCCGGGCTGGACCGTCCGACGCTGCAGGCGATCGGTGATCGCCTCGCCGCGGACGCGGAACGGGCCGGGCTGAAACTGGCCGGCGATGGCTGCAAGCCCAACGTCATCACCCTGTTCGTCGACCATGTCGACCATGAGGTGGCACGGCTGGTGCAGCGGAAATGGTGGGTGTTCGGGTATCGAACCCCCAGCGAGATCCGGACCATCGTCAACGAAAAGGGGCCGGTTCGTGCCTGGAGCAACAGCGAGACGCGCGGGCGTGATTGCGAACCGATCAACCCCAACGGCACCCTCAACGTGGCGAGCGCCTCCAGGATTGTCGCCTCGGTCCGCCGAGACACGCTGGCGTCGGTCGTGCTCGTCGAGCGCGCGGCGCTGGTCGGCAAGACGACGAGCCAGATCGCCGATTACGTCGCGATGCGCGCACTGGCAGGCGTGCGGCCCCAGCGCACGCAAGGGCGGGAGACGATACTGACGCTGTTCGATCCGGGAACGGCCGACGTACCGGTCGAACTCACCGCCTTCGACCAGGGGTATCTGCGCGGCCTCTACGCAGGTGCGGCCAACGCCTTTGCCTCGACCACGCAGGGGACGATCGTCCGCGAGATCCTGAATGCGAAGGACCGGGAAACCGCAAGCACCGCGCGACCGTGATCACCGCGCAGCCCTAGCGCATTTTCACGTTGACCGGGTGCGGTCAACGGCTCGGAAATGGCGGCAACCAAAGATCGAGAGCGTTTTCGGCCATGCTGAAAACGCTCTAGCGCAGCGCTGCTTCGAATGCCCGCTGCGCGGCATCCACCCGCCGGTCCAGTTCACCGGGATCGACGAAGGCGTCCACGTCGCCCGCAAGCTGCTTCGCGCGTTTGGCGGAGAGGTCGAACTGTTCGCCGTGGAAACCTAGGAATACATCGGCCTGGGTCGCGCGCAGCTTGGCGAAGGTGGCCCGGAAATCGGATGGTGCCGCGTCATAGCCATGGCCGGGGGTGAGCGGCTGGTCGGCCACGCTGAGGCTGCAGGCGAACAGCACGGTCAGGCTGTCGCCGCCCGAGGGAACCTGCATCGTGAAGCTGGTGCA
>JAIYAA010000204.1 GCA_027489295.1 Sphingomonadales bacterium
GTGATCACCTACCGCAAGGACCAGGCGAACGCCGGCGAAGTGCTGGGCGCGGTGCAGGCGGCGGGGCTGGGGATCGTCGACGTGTCGACCCGCGAGGCGGACCTGGAGGATGTGTTCCTGAATTTGACGCGGGCGGCGTAGGGCTTTGGCGACGGAAATTACGCCGCTGTAGGTTGGAGGGTGACGCGCACCTCCTTGCACGGATTGTTATGAAAGGGCGCGGAGTTGGGATCCCAATAGTACGGCGGATCGCTGTGGATGATGGTCAGACTGTTGTTCGACGTCCATCGGACATTAGCTTTCGCGTCTGGATAATGTGCGGCTGCGACACAGCCAGCCAAATACCAGTTGGGCATCCAGGATTGCCGAACGAGAACCACGATCGAAGGCGCCCCACCGACGACCATGCGTTCGACCTGCGCGACGCGCTTCCCGTCCGGTGACACCGCGCGAGAGAGTATGGACCGCTCGGCATCAAGGAAAACTGCGGGACCCATTCCCCAAAAAGTGAGGGTCAAAATCGCCAAGACGGTCAGTGCGGCCAATGGCAGAACAATTTTGCTAGACCGCTTCACGCCACGCAGATTGTCATGCGTGCGAGCCTGCCACAAGTGCGATGGCTACCCGCACAACCTCGCCGTCGCCCCAGCGAGAGCTGGGGCCTCTCGCGGTTCTCGCCGAGGCGGTGCAGCGGGCTTCGGGAGATGCCAGCTTTCGCTGGCATGACGGTTTCTGGGGCAGCGAGACCGGGCGATCAGCAATGCTGCCGTTCAATCCACCAGTGGTGATGAAAGCGGGTCGCTCGCCTTGTAGGTGATGCCAGCCCCCTTCGCGGTGGTGACCTGTTTGAAGACGCGGGCCTTTGAAGCATAGGCAACGGACAACTGGCCGGGCGCTATCCAGACGACGCTCGTCCAAATCGCCCCTTGGCCTGCGTCGGGGGCCGCTCCGTGATCGCTGTCGGCGACGAACACCTCCGCCGCTGTTGCACGGGTTCCACTTCCGCGGCCAACGCTCACGACGGTCGCATAATCGGATGTCGCCCCACAATTTCGGACAGACGTGACCGCATATCGATCACTTCCGCTATCACGAGCGACTTGCAACGTTTCCGACGAACAAAGCGCATCGTTGCCGCAACCACTGAGAAGAAGGATCACCAAGCAGCAAGGGGTAAGCGCTTTCATACGCATACGCTGGATGAACGTCGCGCCTTGGGCAAGCGTAAGCGCCTCATAGGCTTTGCCTGCGATCAGCCGCTGATCTCGTCTGGACCCGCTAACCGGTTAGGTCTCAACGCCGATACCGGTTGAAAAAGGTCCACATCGCCTCGTTGTCCGCCACCCAGACATGACCGGCGCCGTGCTTCACCCGCCCGGCCACCTCCGCTCCGCTCGAGCAGCGGCTGAACCGTTCTTCCTTAACCTCCGCCGAAACATCGCTCGCGACTGGCCCAACCCGGCACCCGTTCAGGTCCGCCCAGCGCGCCAGCGCCGTGTGCATCGTATATTGCCAATAGCCCGCACCGCCGCCCTGCACGGGGTTGGTGGTGTCGGCATCGCCGGCGAACGCCAGCACCGGCATCGGCCGCGACGGCGTGCACGTCGCCGGATCGGGGACGCGTGCCATGTCCTTGCGCGGATTGCCCGCGCG
Source organism: Sphingomonadales bacterium (assembly GCA_027489295.1). The sequence continues at coordinate 1,654 of JAIYAA010000204.1, forward strand.
CAGGCCCACCACCGGCGCGATCGCCGCGAAGCGATCCGCCGCGACGCAGCCGAGCCAGGAGGTCATCCGCCCGCCGCCCGAATAGCCGGTGGCGTAGACGCGGGCGCGGTCCACGCAGCCCTTTGCCGCCAGCTGGTCGATCGCGGTCTTCACGAAGGCGACGTCGTCGGCGTCGTCGGGCCCGGGCACCTTGCCGGTCACCGTCGGCACGCCGGGGATGTTCCAGACGAAGCCGTTCTCCGCCGGGATCCCGCCATCGGGTGCTGCGAGTAGGAAGCCGTGGCGGTCCGAAGTCGCCTCCAGCTTCGACTGGGCGAGGATCGCGCGGCCGTTGCCGGTGCTGCCGTGGAAGACGAACACCAGCGGCCGCCGCGCCTCTGCCCGGCCCGTGGGCACATGCACCAGCATCGACCGCCCCGTACCCGCAATCGCCACCGACACCGTCGTCCCCGGTGCGCCCAGCCGGCACGTCGCCGCCTGTGCCGAGCCGCTGCCGAACAGCGCCGCCACTCCGATCCACCAGCCCAACCGCATATGCTTCTCCTGCTCGCGAACCCCTATGGTCCAAGGGTGGGGATTGCGGAACCCGCGCCATGCGCGCTTTAAGCGCCGCAAAGGAGTGCCTCTTTGTCCGATACCACCCACCAAAGCGATGTCCTGGTCCTCGGTTCCGGCGCGGCGGGGCTCACCACCGCGCTGCATCTGGCGGACAAGTTCAAGGTGACGGTGCTGGCCAAGGGCGGGTTTGCCGAGGGCTCGACCGCCTGGGCGCAGGGCGGCATCGCCGCGGTGCTGGAGGAAGGCGACACCTTCGAAAGCCATATCGAGGATACGATGGTCGCCGGCGCCGGCCTCAACGATCGCGCCACGGTGGAGATGGTGGTGGAGAACGCCCCCGCCGCGATCGAGCGGCTGGTGAAACTGGGCGTGCCGTTCAATACCGAGGGCAATGCGCTGCACCTCACCCGCGAGGGCGGCCACAGCCACCGGCGCATCGCCCATGTCGACGATGCGACCGGTCTTGCGGTGCAGACGGCGCTGCTCCGCGCCGCGCAGGCGCATCCGAACATCACCTTGGTGCCCGACATGGTGGTGATCGACCTCGCCACCAGCCGACATGAATTACGGTATTCCGGCGCGGGCAATGTCTGGGGCGTCTATGCCTTCAACCGCGCGACCAACCGCGTCGAGCTGTTCACCGCCCGCGCGACCGTGCTGGCCACGGGCGGCGCGGGGCGGACCTATCTCTTCTCCACCGCCCCGCGCGGCGCGACCGGGGACGGTATCGCGATGGCATGGCGCGCGGGCTGCCGCATCTCGAACATGGAGATGATGCAGTTCCACCCGACCTGCCTCTACAATCTCGACGTCAAGAACTTCCTGATCACCGAGGCGGTGCGCGGCGAGGGTGGGCATCTGCTGCTGCCCCCCGAGGCCGGCGACGAGGCGGGCCACCGTTTCATGCCCGATTTCGATTCCCGGCTGGAGCTGGCGCCGCGCGACATCGTGGCGCGGGCGATCGACCATGAGATCAAGCGGCTCGGCCTCGACTATGTCCATCTCGACATCAGCCATATGGGCGCCGAGTTCGTCCAGCACCATTTCCCGACCATCTACCACCGGCTGCTTGATCTCGACATCGACATGACCAAGGCGCCGATCCCGGTGGTCCCCGCCCAGCATTACACCTGCGGCGGGGTGATGATCGATCGCGACGGGCGCACCGACCTGCCGGGCCTCTATGCGGCGGGCGAGGTCAGCCAGTCGGGGCTGCACGGCGCCAATCGCCTCGCGTCCAACTCGCTGCTCGAATGCTTCGTGTTCGGCGAGGCGGTGGCGAATCACATCACCGCGCATTGGGGCGAGCTCCCGCCGCCGCCGGCGATCCGTGGATGGGACGAGAGCCGGGTGACCGATTCCGACGAGGAAGTCGTCATCAAGCAGAACTGGACCGAGATCCGCCGGTTCATGTGGAACTATGTGGGCATCGTGCGGACCACCAAGCGGCTCGAGCGCGCCGCGCACCGCATCAAGCTGCTGCGCGAGGAAGTCGCCGACTATTACGGCCATTTCCGCGTCACCCCGGACCTGATCGAGCTGCGCAACCTGCTGGAAAGCGCCGACCTGATCGTCCGCTCGGCGCTGCACCGCAAGGAGAGCCGGGGCCTGCACTATACGCTCGACTATCCGTTGACGCTGCCGGAAGCGGTGGACACGGTGCTGGTGCCTTGATCGCGGCGATGGCACGTCCACATCCTGTCGCTCCTGCGACTCGCTTCGTCGCATTGCGGAAATCCCGCGCTTTGCCCGTCCTAGGGGCGGTCGCATGATGGGAATGGGCAAGAGGTTGGTTGCGGTGCGTAAAATCCGGTTTTCGAAGGTTGAGCGTGCGCTGACCGTCGCGGGGCTTGGTCCCGCGGTGCTGCTGGGCTGCGCGGTGCACGAACATCCCGAGCTCGCCGCCTATCTGCCTGCGCCCAATTACGGTGTGCTGCTGCCGATTCCGCCTGCGCATGCCGCGCCGCGCCCCGAAACGCCGCCACCCGCGGGGCTGGTGAATCGCCTGTCCGACATCGCGCACAACTTCGACGGCGTCGTCGGCATCGCGGTAACTAGCGTCGACCGCAACTGGACCGCCGCGCAGGGCGGCGCGCGCAAGCTGCCGCAGCAGAGCGTCTCCAAGCTGTGGGTGGCGATGACCGTGCTCGACCAGGTCGACCAGGGCCGCATCCGGCTGAGCGACCCGCTGATCATCACCCGCGCCGATTTCACCCTGTTCCACCAGCCGGTCGCCTCGCTGGTCAAGGGCGACCAGGGCTATCACAGCACCGTCGGCGAGATCCTGCGCCGCGCGCTGACGATGAGCGATAATACCTGCAACGACAAGCTGCTGCGCCTGGTCGGCGGGCCGCCGGCGGTGCGCTCGTTCATCGCGCGTAATGCGCTCGGCTCGATCCGCTTCGGGCCGGGCGAGAAACTGCTCCAGCTCGGCACCTCCGGCCTCACCAGCTGGAAGCCCGAATATTCGATGGGCAACACCTTCGCGGTCGCCCGCTCCCAGCTGCCGCGCGTGACCCGCGTTGCGGCCTACCAGTCCTATGTCGCCGATCCGCCCGACGGCGCCGCGCCGCTGGCCATTGCCGGCGCGCTGGCCCGGCTGAAGCGCGGCGAGCTGCTCTCGCCCGTTTCCACCCAGTGGCTGATCGCGACGATGCAGGCCTCGCACACCGGCAAGTACCGCCTGCGCGGCGCGCTGCCGCCGGGCTGGCAGCTCGCCCACAAGACCGGCACCGGGCAGGACCTGTTCGGCCGCACGGCCGGGTATAACGACGTCGCGCTGCTCACCGCGCCCGATGGCCGTTCCTATGCGCTGGCGGTGATGATCGGCGACACGCCGCGCCCGATCAACGAGCGCCAGCTGCTGATGCAGGGCGTGGTGCGCGCGATCGTCGCCGAACATCAGTTGGGCGCCTGAAAACAGGCACCTCGGCGGGATGACGGCGGCGCACCGCGCTGCTATCTCCCGCCCATGCCCCATCTCTATCTCGTCGACGGCTCCAGCTACATCTTTCGCGCCTATCACCGGCTGCCGCCGCTGACGAACAAACATGGCGAACCGGTGGGCGCGGTTTATGGCTATACCGCGATGCTGTGGAAGCTGGTCGACGCGCTGCACAAGGCCGACGGCCCCACCCACATGGCAGTGATTCTCGATAAGTCCGAGCACACCTTCCGCAATGATCTGTACGACCAGTACAAGGCGCACCGCCCGCCGGCGCCCGAGGATCTGCGCCCCCAGTTCCCGATGATCCGCGATGCCACCCGCGCCTTCAGCCTGCCCTGCATCGAGGAGCTCGGCTGGGAAGCCGACGACCTGATCGCCAGCTATACCAAGGCAGCGCTGGCGCAGGGCTGGGCGGTGACGATCGTCAGTTCCGACAAGGATCTGATGCAGCTGATGACCGATCCGTCGGTCGACATGCTCGATACGATGAACAACCGCCGGATGGGCCCGGACGACACCCGCGAGAAGTTCGGTGTCGGCCCGGAAAAGCTGGGCGAGGTGCTGGCGCTGATGGGCGACAGCGTAGACAATGTCCCCGGTGTGCCCGGGGTCGGCCCGAAGACGGCGGCCAAGCTGATCCTCGAATATGGCGACCTCGAATCGGTGCTCGCCGCCGCGCCGGCGATGAAGAAGAGCAAGCTGCGCGACAATCTGATCGAGCATGCCGATCTTGCGCGGCTGAGCCACCAGCTGGTCACGCTCGCCTGCGACGTGCCCCTGCCGGAGCCGCTGGAGGCGCTGGAGCTGCAGGGCATCCCCGATGCGCCGATGCGCGCGTTCCTGGAGCATCACGGCTTCAAGACGCTGCTCGCGCGCCTCTCCACCGTCGCCGACGCGCCGGTCGAGACGCAGGATACGCCGGGCGTCGAGGAAGACCCGCCCTGCGCGCATGACGACTATGAAACCGTCACCGATCTGACCGCGCTCGATCGCTGGATCACCGTCTCGCGCCACCAGGGCTGGGTGGCGATCGATACCGAGACGACCGGGCTCGATGCGACCCAGGCCGATCTGGTCGGGGTCAGCATGGCGCTGGCGCCGAACCTTGCCTGCTATATCCCGCTCGGCCATGGCGGCACCGACATGTTCGCCGAAAAGCCCGAGCAGATCGACCGTGCCGAGGCGATCGCCCGGCTCAAGCCGCTGCTCGAAGACCCGGCGGTGCTCAAGATCGGCCACAATCTGAAGTACGACATGATCGTGCTCGGCCGCGCCGGCATCCGCGTCGCGCCCTATGACGATACGATCGTGATGAGCTTCGATCTCGACGCCGGGCTGCACGGCCATGGCATGGACGAGCTCGCCGCCACTCATTTCGCCCACAGCTGCATCGCCTACAAGGACGTGGTCGGCACGGGGAAGAGCCAGCTGAACTTCGGCCAGGTCGATCTCAAGGCCGCGACCCGCTACGCCGCCGAGGATGCCGACGTCACGCTGCGGCTGTGGCGGCGATTGAAGCCCCGCCTCGCCTATGAGAGCGTGACGCGAGTCTATGAGAGCGTCGATCGCCCGCTGGTCGCGGTGCTGGCCGAGATGGAAAGCGCCGGCATCAAGGTCGATGCCGGGGTGCTGGCCAGGCTCTCCTCCGATTTCGCGCAGCAGATCGCCGCGCTGGAGGAGGAAATCCACGCAACCGCCGGCTTCAAGTTCACCATCGGCAGCCCCAAGCAGCTGGGCGACGTGCTGTTCGACAAGATGGGCATCAAGGGCGGCCGCAAGGGCAAGTCCGGCGTCTATTCGACCGACGTCAACGAGCTGGAGCGCATCGCCGCCGACAAGGATTCGCCCGGCCGCGAGATGGTGCTCAAGGTGCTCGACTGGCGCCAGCTCTCCAAGCTCAAGTCCACCTATACCGACGCGTTGCAGGCGCAGATCAACCCGCAGACGGGCCGGGTCCACACCAGCTACAGCCTCACCGGCGCGCAGACCGGGCGGCTGTCGTCGACCGACCCCAATTTGCAGAACATCCCGATCCGCACCGAGGTCGGCCGCCAGATCCGCGACGCGTTCGTGGCCGAGCCGGGCAACGTCATCCTCTCGGCCGACTATTCGCAGATCGAGCTGCGCCTGGCCGCGCACATCGCCGACGTGCCGGCGCTGCGCACCGCGTTCGAGAATGGCGACGACATCCACAGCATGACCGCGATGGAACTGTTCGGCGAAGTGAACCGCGACACCCGCGGCCGCGCCAAGACGATCAACTTCGCGATCCTCTACGGCATCTCGCGCTGGGGGCTGGCCGGCCGGCTCGATGTGACGCCGGACGAGGCGCAGGCGATGATCAGCCGCTATTTCGAGCGCTTCCCCGGCATCAACCGCTACATCGCCGATACGCTGCGCGAGGCCAAGGAGCGCGGCTACACCACCACCTTGTTCGGCCGGAAGACGCATTTCCCGCGGCTCAAGTCGCCCAACCCGAACGAGCGGGCGGGCAGCGAGCGCGCCGCGATCAACGCGCCGATCCAGGGCACCAGCGCCGACATCATCAAGCGCGCGATGACCCGGATGGGCCCGGCGCTGGCCGAGGCGGGGCTGGATAAGGTCCGCATGCTCCTCCAGGTGCACGACGAACTCGTGTTCGAGCTGCCCGAAGGCGATGTCGAAGCCGCACGGCCGATCA
>JAIYAA010000251.1 GCA_027489295.1 Sphingomonadales bacterium
ATCGCCAGCGAATGGCCCGCCAGCCGCTGGGACGAACTCCTCCCGTGGAACTGGGCACCGCCAGCAAATCAGCCAATCGCGCAAGCCGCATAATCTGCGGCCTGCCGACCACGCTTACGTATATCAGACAGACGCGGCTGTTCGTCTCGGCCCTTTGAGTATTGATCGCTGGCCCCGCCGATCCTCCGATCCTGCGCATCAGTGGCCGGCAAGTGCTTGCAGCGGAGCGCGGGTACGGTGCCCGCGTCGGCTGCGCACACCCGCCCTGCTGCAAGGGTGCGGTTCTTGTCCTGACGCCGCTGGCGCCTGTCAGCGCGGTCGCGCTGACAGGGTGGTCGCCGACCGGATGCGCGGCGGCGGCCCGCTATCTATGAAACTGCGAAAAGCGGAGTGATTCGCTTTAAATTATGAAATTCAGTTACCCAGATGATGACATCAGGCCACGTCGACACTGCTTTGGCCCCATACCGGAGGCGCGTTATCCCAAACAAGCAAACCGCTTCGCGGCGTCGAGCCTGGACCTGCTTCAACCAACGCTACCGCACGGGTTAACGTAACGGTCCCGAGGGGGCCTTTAGTCGGATCTGATGGTCCTACAGCTAAGCCGACCGCTGGATCGGGAGCTACGTGCTTGAGATGGTGACAGAGGGTTAAACTGCTCCCTATCATAATACGGGCTTGAGATTTCTTGCTGAGAGCCAATGCGCGCTGGTGTGCCCATCCTGGAATTTTTACACCGGGATCTAGAACTGGGGTCAATATCCAATCTGGCTGATATCGAGCAACAACATCCTCTACTACCGGACGGGCTTCTAGGTCCTGGCAAATGAACACTACGCATCGCCCAAATCCGTCGAGGTCAACGATCGTTATGCTAGAGTTGCCGGCAATATCTTCCATCAAAGTGCCGTCCTCACCGGGGTCTTGAAACCCGTATCGGGATGCTGCAAGCTGTTGCATTCCGAAAGGCCATATCTTTCGTTGTCTCCAAAGCAGTTGCCCGCCACGGCCGAACACGCGCGCTTCGTTCCACGCACGTCCGCACTCCCCTTTCTCAACTGTAAGGCCTGAGCCTGCAAGTATGATGCGCGGGGCGAGCCCGGCCAGGGCCGCAATGCCATTGCGAATAGTATCTTCCACTTCTCCCGGAACGGTCAGTTCTGGTGCGAACGCCAAATCAACGTCGCTGCTGTTCTCAAGTGCGGCCAGGAGACGAGCACCCATGTCTGCATTGGGCTGTACGTCCAACACTGGCTGGCCGTTGCGCTCATGAGCGTTGAAAGCCAGATCGTCTTTAGCTTCGGCCAAGGGTATAAAGCGTACTCGCTCGCGCCCGATTGATCGCGATGCAGGTACGCCCCTCATTGTGTCCGTACCGATCACCTTTACGTCTATTGCGATCAACCGATCTTGCTCCCGGCTCGTCGTTGGAGCGACCGTAAGAATCGGAAAGTGATCTTGGAGCGAGTTAGCGGAAGAGGCGTCGCGACCCCGGGCATGGCGCGAGAATGGACCGTTTGGTATAAGTCTACTGCCCTGCGTCTCGGCGAAATCGCCATGACGCAATCGTCGAAGTTCAGCCTTTTCAAGCCAATCTGGCAATGTGATTGCGGGCCCGAAAATCGGTGCGAGAGTGCGAGTTCTGGGATGAAGTGGTGTGAACACTTCTTCTATGATATGCATGGACTCAATTATGAGACCCGCCGCAAGCAGCTTTTCGGCATGCGTGTCGTTGGCCGGCCACTCAGCGTTTATTACGCCTAACAAAGCTTTAGCAGCAGCCGGCCCATCATCAAGGGCAAGTGCCGCGGTAAGTTTATGCCTTGTCGATAGGGTTGGTCGTGGGAGGATAGCTCGGTCGGCTGGGGTCCAACTTCCCGCGATTCTCCAAAAACCAATAAAAAGTAAGGCTGGGTCTGACGCACTCGCCCACTCAGCGCGTATTTCCGGCGCAATTCGCTCCATCACACATCCTCGCGCGAGCGACGAGTTGGTTTACCTGGGCTTCCATCACGAACGCGCAATTCAAGACCTGCGCTAAGTTGTGCAAGCTCATCGAGCATAGCGTTAAGATGAGGGAAATTGCCGACTTTGCGGGCGCCTTCAATGAACGCCTGCAATGATCCGACCAGGGTCTTCAAGATCGTCTCAGGCTGTCGCGTACGAGTGGCTACTCCTCGTCGGTGAGACAGAGCATAGGCGCGTTCAAAGCTAGCCATGGCCGTGGCTTGGGCCGCTTGTGCAGAAAGCTCCGCTAATACAGCAAGCTCTTCGTCAGGCACTGCTCCAACCGCTGTTCCAAGCAGGCTGGTGAGCGCATCGGTAACTCGCGCCCCGCTCGATGCGGCCCGGCCAAAAAGCTGCGCATAAGCGCGAGCGATGGCAGGGGGTGCGACTGCCCGCCTGAGCAATTCTGCCGCTGAGGCTGCAGGCGATGGCCCATCAACGATTGCTTCGGCGAGCTCCGGGAGCTTGGTTAGGAAGCTTGGTGCGTTTGGCGTGGCTGCACGTGTCGCATCGAGAGCTAGTCGAGCAGCTTCCTTCCGGTCGCCCGCCGTTTGGCGGGCATGCCGCATCAGTCTAAAGCTGGCCTCGAAGATAAAACGTTCTCCTTCCGGACTCTCCGCCTGACCAAACTCGTTGGAAATGCGAATAATCTTCCGCAGAATATCGACTGCTTCCTCTGGCTGTTCTAGCTTCTCGTAAGCGGAGGCGCGTAGTAGCATCGCATCTAGCTGACGAACTCGCCATTCAGCCTTTTCACCACCCTCTTGCTTTCTCGCTAGTCTGATAAGGGCAAGAGCCTCATCGGTAGCTCCTAATAACTGTAAAGGATCGGCTGTCGATTCATGAAGACGTGCCGCACGCATTCGGGTTTCAACCCGCCGCTCAATAATTTCTAGTGTCTGTATTTCAGCTGCAAGAATTTCATCAATTTCATCAAGCGCTAAGATCTCGTCTTCAGACCCCAACCACGCGATGTTGGATTCTAACGAGGTTTCAAGAGCTGCTGCGAGAAGTTGACGCCAGGTTGAGGGGTCGCGCTCATGCATTTTGCGAAGTAATACAATGACCCGATTCAAAATATCATAGCGCTCACCGAGGTGTAGGTCGCTGCGTTGCTCAAATAATATCGCGGTTTCTGCCAGAGCGGCAACATAATCGTCAGCAAGGTCATCGCCGTCTACGAGTGTAGATATTGCACTTTCGACGTAGCCGTGCAGTTGGCGTCCTGCCCGTCCCGGCTCTGCGGTTAGTAGCTGTCGAAGATACGAGTCAGTCGAAAGGGTTGGCGCGAGCCGACTTGAAACAACGTCACGCCATGCTTCCGGAATATCCGGAATTGCGATTGATCTATCTGTTATCACGCTAGTTAAGCGTGCCATGTTGGCAGTAAGCGGGTCAAGTGCTGCGTTCGTGTCGTTGAAAGCGCTGAGTGACTCCATGAACGGCACGTTAGGTTCTGCTTTGATCTGCAGATTCTTCAGATCATACTCTGTGGTTTCCCGGTCAAGTCTGCCTGGCCGAGTTAATTCGCGAAGCGCTCGCGCAAGCGCATCTGCCTCTTCGTCGGTGCCCTCGCGCGAAACGCGCATGGGTACCGTCCAAATCTTGAGGTCATTGCCACGCGTACGCCTAATAGCCGATGCTACACGAGCAACGCCTTCTATATTCTGACGATTTAGAACAAAAGAAAGAACTACCGCATCGGGAAGCTGCATGGTGCATATGCCAGCTACATCGGCTAGTCCAGTTCGACTATCGACTAAAATGAGATCGTAATTCTGCGCAGCCCACTGCCTAAGTGCGTCAATGAAGCCACCGCCAGCGTAACGATCCAGTAAATCGTTCCAGGACATTGCCGCTAATGCACGCTCATATTCTACCAGGTCAGGAGTAGCGATCATATCGCCACCGGCAGGAATAATGTCGAGCCGCCCCTCGTCAAATATGTCGTCGCCCCATACTCTATGGGTTAACGCCTCAAATGGCGCCCCGCTGCGAAAATTGGCGAAGTGGCTATCGATGTCATCAGGATCTTTTGCTGCGTCGATTCCGTTTTGCCACTCCCATGCTAGATCCAGAATGCCGGCCGCTCCGCGGATTTTCGCCATCTCATCAGGTTCAAGAAGACCTCGAAAGTAATGGTGTAGGCCGGGTGCCTCTAGGTCCCAGTCCATTACGAGCACATTTAACTCATTCATCGCTGCTAGGAAGGCGACGTTGGCTAATGCCATCGTCCTTCCAACGCCTCCCTTGAACGAGTAGAAGGAAACGATACGGCCTTTGCGACTCTCGGTGTTCATTGCGCTAAGCGCCTGTCTCCGGCCGCGACCAGGATCATTGCTCCGCGTAGGGCCTCAGGCAGTTCCTTCCTATGGTTGTCAAGCGCATCTAAGACGTCTGGGCGCAACTGCCCTGGTTGTCCAGCGGCCCCGAGAGCTCCCATGTTTCGCGCGCGTGCTACAGCACGCGCGGCAGAAGTTAAAAAGTTTATAATTCGGTTGCCCTCGCGACGGCACTCAACCGCCCCAATTTGTCGCAGGACTTTCAGCCGACGACTTACTTCGGCTTCATCCTTGCCAAGTCGCTCGGCAATTTCATATCCCGCGAGTTCTGCATCTATGAGTAGCCTAATATAGCGCTCATATGCTTTAGAGCGTAGGCGGTGCTCGAACGCATCGTCGACGCGTCGGCTTGCGGCGCGCGCTACGATTGCATGAGCCAAACCGATCATGCCCAAGCTTAGGGCTGCTTCCTCCGGTGGCGCGGAATCCTCATCCCCCCGGGCTGCCGCTGCAGCTGGGGCGGGTGCTGAAGCTAAGCGCGAGAGGTAAAACTGTTCGAGTGCGGCTTGGGCTTCCTCTAGCCCATGGCGATCCTCGCGTCCGAGCGCGGCAATGATGCGGTCGCTTATCGCGGTGGAGGTGCCTGCGGGCAGATCGTGCCGACGGGCTGCGTCGAGCTCGTCTCCGAGCTCGGTCAGGAAGTTCCAGCTGGGCATGTTCGGTCCTCGGGTCGCGTGATCATCTAACCATCGGCGCTGAATGTATCAAGGAGATATCAATGATGCCTGGTTGAGCTTCCGTTACCGAAGCGAATTTTGCGAAGTTTTGTTCCGTGGGGGTGCTGAGTTGCCCTTGGGCCAGCGCCATCCGGTGGCTCGGGTAGGAGCTCGGCTTCGGGTACGCGCTTAGATGCTGTGGCGCTGTTGGGGGAATGTTAACCGTGACGTGACCCCCATCTTTCATCCAGCGGCAACCAGAGACCGACCGTTGTTGTCGCGCAGGAGCGCGGGTGAAGCAACGGGCGGGTTTAAACCCGCCCGTTGCTTTTCGAGTTCGG